>NZ_JBQYSN010000084.1:0-22409 GCF_052686535.1 Agrobacterium sp. DKPNP3
CTGCTTTCCGCCCGTATCAAGGAGAAGCTCGATCCCGTGAGCATCTTCAATCCCGGCAAGATGGCCGTGACGATGGAAAGGGCCGTCTGAACCATGCAAACATCCTTCACGCCTGAGCAGCTGGCCGATCCGCATGTGGCGGAATCCGAAAAAATCCTGCGCAAATGTGTGCATTGCGGCTTCTGCACCGCCACCTGTCCCACCTATGTCACGCTTGGCAACGAGCTGGACAGCCCGCGCGGCCGCATCTACCTCATCAAGGACATGCTGGAAAACAGCCGTCCGGCCGACCGAGAGGTCGTCACCCATATCGACCGCTGTCTTTCCTGCCTTGCCTGCACCACCACCTGTCCCTCCGGCGTGGACTACATGCATCTGATCGATCATGCCCGCACCCATATCGAACAGACATACAAGCGCCCCTTTTGGGATCGGTTGATCCGGAATCTGCTGGTTGCCATCCTGCCGCACCCCGCCCGTTTCCGCCTTGCCCTGCATCTCGCTCGCATGGCGCGGCCTTTTGCCGGATTGTTCGCCAAAGCACCGGCGCTAAAGCCTCTGCAATCCATGCTCGCCCTTGCACCTGCCTCCATTCCGGCGACTTCCGCATCCGCAAGCCCGGGCGTGAGACCAGCCGACGGTGAAAAGCGCGGGCGCGTCGCCATACTCACCGGTTGCGCCCAGCCCGTGCTCGACCCCGGCATCAACGAGGCGACCCTGCGCCTGCTCGCGCGGCTTGGTGTTGAGGTCGTAGTGCCGAAGGGTGAGGGCTGCTGCGGCTCGCTGGTGCACCACATGGGCCGGGAGGAGCAGGCGCTGGCTTCGGCGCGGCGCAATGTGGATGTCTGGACACGGGAGATGGAGCATGGCGGCTTGGACGCCATCATCATCACCGCTTCCGGCTGCGGCACCACCATCAAGGATTACGGCCACATGCTGCGGCTCGATCCGGCCTATGCCGAAAAGGCCGCACGAGTCTCCGCGCTTGCGAAGGACATTACCGAATATCTCGCCTCGCTTGATCTGCCGCAACAGCCAAGTCAGGGGCTGACGGTTGCCTATCATTCCGCCTGCTCCATGCAGCATGGCCAGAAAGTCACGATGGCGCCGAAGCAATTGCTGAAGGCTGCGGGTTTCACCGTGCGTGATCCGGCGGAAGGGCACCTGTGCTGCGGCTCGGCTGGAACCTACAACATCCTGCAGCCGGAGATTTCCGACAAGCTGAAGGCGCGCAAGGTGAAGAACATCGAGGCCACACGTGCGGATGTCATCGCGACAGGCAATATCGGCTGCATCACGCAGATCGGAACC
Organism: Agrobacterium sp. DKPNP3; assembly: GCF_052686535.1. NCBI lineage: Bacteria > Pseudomonadati > Pseudomonadota > Alphaproteobacteria > Hyphomicrobiales > Rhizobiaceae > Agrobacterium > Agrobacterium sp. DKPNP3. Next base: position 1,312 of record NZ_JBQYSN010000084.1, read on the forward strand.
GGCACGGACATGCCCATCTTGCACACGGTAGAGCTGCTGGACTGGGCCTATGGCGGTCCGAAGCCGGCGAGGCTTTCGGCCCTTTAGCCCTGCGTTTCCCTTTGTCTCTTCTGCGAGCCGGGCTTCGCTATCTACTGGAAAACTTTGGCCTAAAACGAAAAACGGGCGGTCAGTTGACCACCCGTTTCAAGGCCGTTCCATCATCCTTTAAGAGAGGTCCGGCGCCTGGCGTCCCCCGCCAAGTCTCGCAAAATCAATCTAGTAGCGATTGTATCGCTCCGGGACGACAATTCAAGCGTGACGCGCTGCCACGGCGGCTGCAGGCAGGCATATTAACGCCACCGTTGCGATCATATCACTATGACGGTGGTTCCGACGTTCACGCGCTCGTAAAGATCGGTGACATCCTCATTGCGCATGCGGATGCAACCGGAAGAATTGTTGCTGCCGATTGTCCAGGGCTGGTTTGTGCCGTGGATGCGGTAAAGCGTCGAGCCGAGATACATGGCGCGCGCGCCCATCGGGTTGGCCGGGCCGCCTTCCATGAACGCCGGCAGGTAATGGCCCTTGGCGGCCTCGCGGGTGATCATTTCCTTCGGCGGTGTCCAGCTCGGCCATTCCGCCTTGCGGGTCACCTTGTGGGTTCCGGCCCATTCGAAACCGGGCTTGCCGACGCCGACGCCGTAACGCCGAGCCTTGCCATCGGCAAGCACGAGATAAAGGAAGCGGTTCGGCGTATCGATGACAATGGTGCCGGGCTTTTGTGTGGTCTGGTAGGTCACGATCTGCGGCAGGAATTGCGGCGCGATCTGGGTGCGCACTGGTGCATTGGGACGGACCGCTGCATTCTGCACCCGCGCCGGGCGTTGTGATGTGACGCCGGAACTGGGGCGCTGCGGCATGGCCGTTTGACGCTGCTGGAAGAACGGCTGGCGTGCGGCAGGTGCGCGCGGATAGACGACGGGGCGAACGTTGCCGCGGCCACCGAGCTGAGTGACCCAGGGCGCCGAGAGGTCCGGGCTGACGACGACCGGCGGACGCTCGCGATACCGTTCATTGGCGATCGCCGCCGGTACGGCGAGGGTGGAAACGAGGCTCAGCGCCAGAAAAACGGACTTCATCGTCATCGGGTGGACTCTCTCTGCGGGATATCGCAACTATGCACCTGCGGGAATTCTCCCGCTTTGCCGGACACGTTCGCACCTTGACGCCAGCGAATCGTAAATGGCTGTTCATTAAAAAGCGCTTGATTAAAGAAAGCTGATTCTAGGGTTAGCAGGCGGTTTTGAAACGTGGTGAATGAGTGGTAAGTGGGCTCGTTGCGCGCCTGTGGACGGTGGTGAAAAAGGGTGGTTTCAGGAATGGTTGAAGCGGGACTTGAAACGGGGGCTGACGGCCTTGTCCGGTGTTTCTGGCAACAGGGGCTGGACGATTACAGCCGTTATCACGACGAGGAATGGGGCTATCCCGTCACCGATGATCGCCGCCTGTTCGAGAAGATTTGCCTCGAAGGGTTTCAATCCGGCCTTTCCTGGCTGACGGTCCTGCGCAAGCGCGAGGCCTTTCGTCGTGCCTTCGCCAATTTCGAGTTTGAAAAAGTGGCGGAGTTCGAGGAGGCAGATGTCGAGCGCTGCCTTGCTGACAAGGGCATCATCCGCCATCGCGGCAAGATCGTTTCGACCATCAACAATGCCCGCCGCGCCGTACTATTGCGCGATGAGTTCGGCTCGCTCGCCCGATATTTCTGGGGCTTCGAACCCTCCGCCGCAGAAAGGCCGCAAAGGCTGGACTATGCGACGTTAAGGGCCAACCCCACCAGCGCCGCATCCATCCGTCTTTCCAAGGATCTGAAAAAGCGGGGCTGGACCTTCGTCGGCCCGACAACCGTCTATGCATTCATGCAGGCCATGGGTATGGTCAACGATCATATCGAAGGCTGTCATTGCCGCCAGCCGATAGAGGTCATGCGGCGGGAGTTTGTACGTCCATGAAGGTAACCGCCCTTCTCCTGGCGCTCACGATGTCTGTCGCCGCGCTGCCACATCCATCCTTTGCCGAAGCACGTAATGTCGACGGCATCTGGCTCGACGACGGCGAAAGGCTGAAAGAAGTGGCGCTGCCGCCCGCCGGACCGCTGAAGCTCGATGGCTGGACCCGGCGCGGGCGCGGCGATGTCTATCGCCTGAAGGTGAAGGCGGGTGAGACGGTGAAGATCGAGCTTGCCGCCTCAAGCGAATTCGTTCTGATGGCGATATTCGATTTTTCGACGCCGGATGAGGATGCGATCTTCTTCAGCGATTCCCAGGGCAAGATCGCGACTTTGACGCCGAAAGCTGACACGGAGTGGCTCATCCGCCCGACGCTCATTTTGGGTTCGCCGCGCCGCGGGCTAGGGGCGCATTACACTCTAACGGTCAGCGCCGGGAAATAACGGTCGACCTCAAGTCAGGCTGTCTGGGTCAACACGATCAGACCGAAGCTCAGAATTCCCAGCAGCAGCAGCGACAGGCTTGCCGCGATGATGACCTTGCCGCCGGCATGGCGCAGGCTACGAATATCGACCGACAGACCCAGAGCCGCCATCGACATGATGGTGAGAATGTTGGAGACCGAGGCGATAGGAGAGAGCAGGACCCCGGGGATAAGGCCGAAGGAGCGGGCCATGATCATCAAAATGAAACCGACTATGAACCACGGAACCATCTGTTGAAGCTTGAGGCCTCCCGTGTCCGACCGGCCGTGGATAACGGAAAGGGCGGCAATCACAGGTCCCAGCATCAGCACGCGGATGAGCTTGACGATGGTGCCCGTCTGCACGGCCACGGCTCCAAGCGGTGCGGTCGCGGCCAGCACCTGCGGCACGGCATAAACCGTGAGCCCGGCGAAAATGCCGTATTGGGTGGCATCAAGCCCGAGCAACTGCGGCAGGAACGGCATCAAAAGGACGGCAGCGACGCCAAGAACCGCGGTGAAGGCGATCGAGGCTGCGACGTCTTCCGGTTTCGCGCCGATGGCGGGCGCCGCAGCGGCTATGGCGGAATTGCCGCAGATGGAATTACCGCAGGCAATCAGCGTCGCAAGCTTGGGCGGCAATCCCAGCATCCGCCCGGCTGCATAGCTGACGACCAGCGACAGCGCCACGATCAGCGCAATGCCGCCAATCAGCAGACCGCCGGCGCCCTTGAGGATGGAGAGGCTGAGAGACGCGCCAAGAAGCGCCACCGCGATTTCAAGCAGTGTCTTTGCGCTGAATTTAATGCCGGCCGAAGCGACTGAAGGCAGCGACACCAGCGAACGCACAAGCGTGCCGATCAGAATGGCAAGCACCAGATCGCCAAGCCACGCGTGGCCCGCAAGCTGCACCTGAAAGCGCTCCGCCAGAATGGCGGCACAGCTGACCGCCGCGCAGATGACAATTCCCGGCAAAAGCGAGGTTAGCCAGCGAAGCGAAAATTGGACGGGGTGAGCGAGGGTGCGATGGTGTGCCATGGGCAAACCCTGCCGCAGCTGCCTGTTTTATTCCATCAAATAATATGGCATATATCGTTCGATATAATCGAATGAATGACTATGACCTTTGAACAACTCCGCATCTTCATCGCTGTTGCCGAACGCGAGCATCTGACAAGGGCCGCCGAAGCCATCGGTTTGACAGCCTCCGCCGTCAGCTCCGCCATCAAAAATCTTGAGGCCTTTTATAATGTCGAGTTGTTCCACCGCGTCGGCCGCAATATCGAGTTGACCGAAAGTGGCCGTGCGTTTCTAGGCGAAGCCAGGGCCACGCTGGCGCGTGTGCGCAATGCCGAGTTGATCCTCTCGGAAATGGGCGGGCTGACGCGGGGCGAAATCACCGTCTGCGCCAGCCAGACCATTGCCAGCTACTGGCTGCCGCCGATCCTGATGCAGTTCAAAAAACTCTATCCCGGCGTTACGGTCCGGCTGGATATCGGCAATACCAGGACGGTAACGCAGGCCGTGCTGGAGGGGCTGGCGGAGGTCGGTTTCATCGAAGGCAAGATCGACGAGCCGGCATTGATGGTGCAGCCCGTTGTGTCTGACAAACTGCTGGTCGTCACCGGTTCGGCCCATCCATTTGCCGACGGTCGGTATCTCACCGCGCTCGACATGCTCCATGGCACGTCCTGGGTTCTGCGTGAGCAGGGCTCCGGCACGCGCTCCGCCTTTGAGGCGGCGGTGCGGCAGATGGGGGTGGACCCCGCGGAGTTGTCCGTCATGCTGGAATTGCCATCCAATGAGGCGGTGGTGATGGCGGCTCGTTCCGGCGGTGCGGCAACCGCCGTCTCTTCCTCCGTCGCATCCCTGTTCCTGCGGCAGGGACTGCTGGTCCGCTCAGGGATCGATCTACCCGCCCGCAATTTCGCTTTGTTGCGCCACAAGGAACGCCACACCAGCCGGGCGGCGATGGAACTGGAGCGCCTCAGCCGGGCGGCTTCGGAGGACTACAAGGCCGGTCTTGCGGGGTTGTAGGCTCTAGATGCAAGGCGTGTGGCGATCATGTCATTTCCCGCGCAATGACATGATGCACGATGCGATAAGCCCGACTTTCCTCCCCCAAGGGTGCAAGCGGCCAGTCCCACGCGACAGCAGGTGCGTTAATCTCGACGCCATGCATCAAATCTTCGTGCTGCTGCACGCTTCCGTCCTTGTCGATGACATCGAAGGCCGTGTCCGTCACCAGGCAGACCTTGCAGGGCAGACCGGCCAGTGCATCGAGATGCGTGTGAATGAGCCTTGGCAGGAGATCATCAGGCGCGTTCGTAAATGTCTCCCGCTCCAGCCGGTGCCGCGCACCGGTGCCGATCTGCGACAGCAGGTTGGTCGAGACGACAAAATCGAGATAGGGCACGCGCCGCAGGAAATCGAGCGGTTCCGCCGGTCGTCCGGCCATGAGGTCATCGAATCCGGAGAGATCGCGATTGGCGATGCGGACGTTTTTCTTGGCATTGAAACGAAGCTTCGCCTGCACGCTGGCGAGATGCACCAGATCGACCAGAACGACGGTATCGAACATCGCTACCAGCGCATCATAGGGCACATCCCGCAGCAGGCCGGACCCCAGCACCACGGCCGTCCGCCTCTGCTTCAGCTTTCGTGTCGATTGCAGCAGGAATTGCCGGCTGTTGTTTTCATGCTCCGCCCAGGCGGCGGCGCAGCGGTTGGCGCGTGCCCAGAGATTGACGGAATAGCGGACATGCGGCCGGAATTCTTTCGGCGTCACCGCGCGGGTGGCGGCATATTGCAGGGCTTCGAGGATCATGAATGCCTAACGGTAAATTTCGCGACGATGGCCGATTTCGACCACCAGCACGACCAGCTTGTGGTCCTGTATATCGCAGATGATGCGGTAATCGCCCACCCGGTAGCGCCAGAAATTCCCGAGTTCGGAATCCTGAAGGGCCGCGCCGGTTTGGCGCGGGTCGTCCAGCGCCGCCAGCCTTTCATGGAGAAAGCTGCGGATACGCCGGCGCACTTCCGGATTTATCTTGCGCATCTCTTTCTGGACAAGCGTGTGATATTCAATTGTCCAGATCACGCCAGAACTCCGCGGCGCTTATAACCTTCGATTCTCCGCGCTGGATGCGCCGCGTTGCCTCTTCGGCAAGATAGAGGTCTTCCATATCCTCGATATGTTTCTCGATCGCCTCGCGGATATAATAGGCGGATGTGCGGCCGGTGCGCTCAGACAGCGCCTTGAGCCGCTCATAGGTCTCGTCCGGCAGGCGGATGGCCGTCTGTTTGCTCATTGCTCGCGTCCTTTCCGACTGAAGCGGGATACACGCATCCCACATAGCATCGCTTGCTTTCAGAAGCCAATAAAACCGGAGCCTTTGCGGCTTGCCGCACCGGGCTTCATCCTCTAAAGCATGTCTCCCAAAAGTGCGCAGCGGTTTTGGGACAAAGACATGCGTAAAAAACAGAATTTAAAGCGCGGCGCGCTTTAACACCGGCATAATTTCAGGAAAATATCGGATCGGCATCATGAGCGAAAAAGCAAAAAAGCCTCAGAAACTGAAAGCCCGCCTGCCGCGTGGCTTCGTGGACCGCTCGGCTGCCGATATCCATGCCACCGACGAGATGATCGACAAGATCCGCAGGGTTTATGAGCTCTATGGCTTCGACCCGATCGAAACGCCGCAGTTCGAATATACCGATGCGCTCGGCAAGTTCCTGCCCGATAGCGACCGCCCGAACGAAGGCGTGTTTTCGCTGCAGGATGACGACGACCAGTGGATGAGCCTGCGCTACGATCTGACCGCACCGCTCGCCCGTCATGTCGCTGAGAACTTCAACGAAATCCAACTGCCATACCGCACCTATCGCGCCGGTTACGTCTTCCGCAACGAAAAGCCCGGCCCTGGCCGCTTCCGGCAGTTCATGCAGTTCGACGCCGATACGGTGGGTGCAGCCGGCGTGCAGGCCGATGCCGAAATGTGCATGATGATGGCCGATACGCTGGAAGCGCTTGGCATCAAGCGCGGCGATTACGTCATCCGAGTCAACAACCGCAAAGTGCTCGACGGCGTCATGGAAGCCATCGGCCTCGGCGGCGAGGAGAATGCCGGTCGTCGTCTGAACGTGCTGCGCGCCATCGACAAGCTCGACAAGTTCGGCCCGGAAGGCGTGAAGCTGCTGCTCGGTCCCGGCCGCAAGGACGAGTCCGGTGACTTTACCAAGGGTGCGGGGCTGGATGATCAAAATATCGATCGTGTCTTGCGCTATGTCACCACCGGATACCATGAGGCTTCACTTGAAATATCGGAGACTGCAAGTGAGGCTGGTGAGGTTTCGCCAATTACGAATTTCCCGGGTGAGAATGTGTTCCCATCGGACGCAATGTCAATACGCGCTTGGCGTGAGGCTGTAGGTGATTCGGAGACTGGCAATAAGGGTGTGGACGAGCTGGAGCAGATGCTCACGCTTTGCAGGAGTGCTGGCTATGGGCCGGGCCGCATTTGGTTCACGGCATCCGTCGTGCGTGGCCTCGAATATTACACCGGCCCGGTCTATGAGGCCGAGCTCACCTTCGACGTCACCAATGAAAAGGGCGAAAAGGTCGTGTTCGGCTCCGTCGGCGGCGGCGGTCGCTATGACGGCCTCGTTTCGCGCTTCATGGGCCAGCCGGTTCCGGCCACGGGCTTCTCCATTGGCGTTTCTCGGCTGATGACGGCGCTGAAGAACCTCGGCAAGCTCGGACAGGTCAAGCCGCTCGCTCCTGTTCTCATCACCGTCATGGATGGTGATGTGGAGAGCATGGGCCGTTACCAGCGCTTCACGCAGGCGTTGCGCGCTGAAGGCATCCGCGCCGAAATGTACCAGGGCAACTGGAAGAAATTCGGCAACCAGCTGAAATATGCCGACCGCCTCGGCTCCCCCATCGCCATTATTCAGGGCGGTGAAGAGCGCGCCGAAGGCGTGGTGCAGATCAAGGACCTGATCGAGGGCAAGCGCCTCTCCGGCGAGATCGAGGACAATGCCAGCTGGCGCGAGGCGCGTGTGGCCCAGGTCAGCGTGCCGGAGGCCGAGCTGGTGGCAAAGGTCCGCGAGATTCTGGAGCATCAGGCAGAGGACGTTCGCCGCGCCACCGAAGGGCGCTGAAGCCATGGGAATCCTTGCGCTCGACCATGTTCAACTGGCGATGCCAGCCGGCCGCGAAGAAGAGGCGCGGGCTTTTTACGGCAGCCTGCTCGGCTTTGTGGAGCAGGCAAAACCTGTCAATCTGGGTGCGCGCGGCGGCTGTTGGTTCAGCCGGGGTTCGACAAAACTGCACCTGGGCGTCGAGCAGGATTTCCGACCGGCGAAAAAAGCCCATCCGGCGTTTCTAGTCGATGATCTCGCAACCTTGCGAAAAACACTTGAAACAGCGGGCTGCCATGTGGTTGAGGATGAGCCGCTGGAAGGGTATCACCGGTTTTATGTCCATGATCCCTTCGGAAACCGCATCGAAATGATGCAGCCGCTCGAACCGTGACGAAAAGTACCGTTCCATGCCCCTAATCGACATGCCGGAATTTGCCGGAGAGCTACTGGAAGAATTCGCTGCGCGCCGTACGAGCCGCGTGAACACGCCTGTGATCCAGCCCGCTGAACCGTTTCTGGATATGGCAGGCGAGGATCTGCGCCGCCGTATCTTCATGACCGAGAGCGAGACGGGGACAAGCCTCTGCCTGCGACCCGAATTCACCATCCCCGTCTGTCTGCGCCATATCGAGACCGCCACCGGCACGCCGAAGCGTTATTCCTATCTCGGTGAAGTCTTCCGTCAGCGCCGTGAGGGCGCGAATGAGTTTTATCAGGCCGGTATCGAGGATCTCGGTGACACCGATATCGCCGCCGCCGATGCGCGTGCCGTCATCGATGCCACCGGGATACTGCGGCGTCTGCTGCCGGGCCGGGCGCTTGCCGTCACGCTGGGCGACCAGCAGGTGTTCGAGGCGGTGGTGGCGGCCCTCGGCCTGCCGCTCGGCTGGCAGAAGCGGCTGGTGCAGGCCTTCGGCGATATGGCGCAGCTCGATGCGCTGCTGGAAAGCCTCGTGCATCCGAAGCCGATGACCGGGCTGGATGCCCGCGTCGCCGGACTATTGGCGACCGGGGATGAGGCGGTGCTGGTCGATTATCTCGACACGGTGATGCAGGAGACCGGCTATTCCACCAATGCAAGCCGCTCGCCACAGGAAATCGCCCGCCGCCTCAGGGAAAAACTGGCCCTTGCGGCGACACGTCTGCCGGATGACAGTTTTGCGCTGCTGAAGCAGTTCCTCGCTCTGAAGGCGCCTCTACCGCAGGCCTCGCAGGTTCTGGCGGATTTTGCCACAAAGGCGAAGCTGAAACTGGATGGGGCGCTTTCCGCTTTCGACAAACGTGTCGCGGCTCTTTCGAACGCTGGCGTTGACCTCGAAACCGTCACCTATGGCGCGGCCTTCGGTCGCCCGCTGGACTATTATACCGGCCTTGTTTTCGAGGTTATGGAAGCGGGTGGAGACAGTGTTCTCGCGGGTGGCGGCCGTTTCGACCGGCTGTTGACGCTGCTCGGCGCACAGGAAAAAATACCGGCTGTGGGCTTCTCGCTCTGGCTGGATCGCATCGAAACGGTGCGCGGGAGTAAGCCATGATCACCATCGCATTGCCCTCCAAGGGCCGGATGAAGGAAGACTCCTCCGCTGTTCTCGAACGCGCCGGGCTGAAAGTCGCGGCCGTCGGCAATGATCGTTCCTATCGCGGCCGCGTCGAAGGTCGCGACGATATCGAGATCGCCTACCTGTCGGCCTCCGAGATCGCCCGCGAGATCGGTGCAGGCACGGTGGATTTCGGCGTGACTGGGGAAGATCTGGTGCGTGAGGGCCTGACCAATGCCGATGCGCAGGTGGAATTTTGCGCCCGTCTCGGTTTCGGCCATGCTGATGTCGTGGTCGCTGTGCCGGAAATCTGGCTGGATGTGGACAGCATGGCCGATCTAGGTGATGTCGCTTCGGAATTCCGCGCCCGCCATGGCAGAAGGCTGGCCATCGCAACCAAATATTGGCGGCTGACGCAGCAGTTCTTTTCGCGCCAGCACGGCATTCAGCTTTACAGGATCGTCGAAAGCCTCGGCGCCACCGAAGGCGCGCCGGCGGCGGGGCAGGCGGATATCATCGTTGATATCACCTCTACGGGTTCGACGCTGAAAGCCAATCATCTGAAAATTCTCTCCGACGGCATCATCGTTCGTTCGGAAGCCTGTTTTGTTCGCGCCCGCAAGCCGGAGCATGAAGGTAATGCGGCGGTGCAAGAGATCGCGTCCCGCATCAAAGCGGCGGTCTGAGAAATAAACAAAAAAAGCCGCCGGATCCCTCCGGCGGCCTTTTTGTTGATGGTCTATTCGGATCAGGCGTGGGCCAGAGCAACACCGCGCTTCGCATCGACGGAATAGGCGCCGGGGCCGAAGGCAGCGAGCAGGATGTAAGCGCCGGCGAGGGTAATGTTCTTCATCAGCATGATGCCGTTCAGCGCATTGATCCAGCCGAGAGCCGGGTCAGGCCAGCCGGGAACGGCAACGGTGCCGCTGTGGAAGACGAGGCCGGTGAAGACGCAGAAGACGGCCAGAGCCCACGCGGCAATCTTCGTCTGGAAACCGGCGAGAATGGCAAGACCGGTCACGAGTTCGAAAAGACCTGCCAGATAGGCGAGCGCGGTTGCGGCAGGCATGCCGGCACCGGCGATCATGCCAGCCGTACCGGCCGGATCAGTCAGCTTGCCAAAGCCGGAATAGATGAAGATGAAGGAAAGCAGGATACGGGCAATAAGAACGAGAACGTTCTGGCTGCTGGACATGGAAATCTCCGGTAATTGATCGGCGTGTCGCCGGTTTGGGGCAATGTCTGGAGATATCAATGACGGAAAATCCTTCGCCAAGAAAGATGAACAATAGAAGACAAATTGTCTTTATTTTGTGAACGGTCAAGCCCTCCGCGTTGGACGGGCTCAAGAATAGAAGCAACGTCACTCCAGGCCCGGAAACAGGAAAAGCCACTGACCTGACCTTGCTCCTGATCCTGATCCTGAAAGCCAGAAGGCGCAAGTATGTCCGCCAGCCGCAGTCGAACGTGCCTGCCGGACATCGAACCCGAAGCGGCCGGTTGGTCCAACTAGACAAAGGCCCCCAGAAAGCTGGAAGCCGCTTGCGCGGACGTTCGATAAATAGTCATCCGCCCGCATAACCGTCAGTAATCTTCCAATTTGTGGCTGATTGCGGCCCGCCATTGGGTCTGTCTCAAAAGAGACCAATATCGAACGGCAGCAAACGAAAAAGGGCGATCCGAAGACCGCCCTTTCTTAATCCGGTGACAGGACTGATTAGAAGTCCATGCCGCCCATGCCGCCGCCCGGCATTGCCGGCATCGGAGCGTCCTTCTTCGGAAGCTCGGCGATCATGGCTTCGGTGGTGATCAGCAGGGAAGCAACCGAAGCTGCGTTCTGCAGAGCCGTGCGAACAACCTTGACCGGGTCGACGATGCCGAGCTGGATCAGGTCGCCATATTCGCCGGTCTGGGCGTTGTAGCCGTAGTTGTCTTCGTTCTTCTCGAGGATCTTGCCAACAACGATGGAAGCTTCGTCACCTGCGTTGTCTGCGATCTGGCGAACCAGAGCCTGCAGCGCGCGGCGGATGATGTTGATACCGGCTTCCTGATCGTCGTTTTCACCCTTGGCGGTGATCTTCGTGGACGAACGCAGCAGAGCCACGCCACCACCAGGCACGATGCCTTCCTGAACGGCAGCGCGCGTCGCGTTGAGAGCGTCGTCGATGCGGTCCTTCTTTTCCTTCACTTCGACTTCCGTCGAACCGCCGACGCGGATGACGGCAACGCCGCCAGCGAGCTTGGCAAGACGTTCCTGCAGCTTTTCGCGGTCGTAGTCGGAGGTGGTTTCTTCGATCTGGGCCTTGATCTGGGCAACACGACCTTCGATGTCGGACTTCTGGCCAGCGCCGTCAACGATCGTGGTGTTTTCCTTGGAGATCGAAACCTTCTTCGACTTGCCGAGCATGTCGAGGGTAACGTTTTCGAGCTTGATGCCGAGGTCTTCGGAAATGACGGTACCACCGGTCAGGATGGCGATGTCTTCCAGCATGGCCTTGCGGCGGTCGCCGAAGCCAGGAGCCTTGACGGCAGCGATCTTGAGGCCGCCACGCAGCTTGTTGACGACGAGCGTTGCAAGGGCTTCGCCTTCGACGTCTTCAGCGATGATGACGAGCGGCTTGCCGGTCTGAACGACAGCTTCGAGAACCGGCAGCATGGCCTGGAGGTTCGAGAGCTTCTTTTCGTGCAGAAGAATGTAGGCGTCTTCGAGGTCCGCAACCATCTTTTCAGGGTTGGTCACGAAGTAGGGCGACAGGTAGCCGCGGTCGAACTGCATGCCTTCAACGACTTCGAGTTCGGTTTCAGCGGTCTTGGCTTCTTCAACGGTGATGACGCCTTCGTTGCCAACCTTCTGCATTGCTTCAGCAATGTCGAGACCGATCTGACGCTCGCCGTTTGCAGAGATCGTGCCGACCTGTGCAACTTCTTCAGACGTGTTGATCTTCTTGGCCTTGGCCTGAAGGTCCTTGACGACTTCAGCAACGGCCAGATCGATACCACGCTTCAGGTCCATCGGGTTCATGCCGGCAGCAACTGCCTTGGAACCTTCGCGAACGATGGCCTGGGCCAGAACGGTCGCGGTGGTGGTGCCGTCACCGGCGATATCGTTGGTCTTGGACGCAACTTCGCGAACGAGCTGTGCGCCCATGTTCTCGAACTTGTCTTCCAGTTCGATTTCCTTGGCGACCGAAACGCCGTCCTTGGTGATGCGCGGAGCGCCGAAGGACTTGTCGATAACGACGTTACGACCCTTCGGGCCGAGGGTTACCTTCACTGCATCAGCAAGAACGTCGACGCCCTTGAGCATCTTTTCGCGCGCTGTGCGGCCGAATTTTACTTCTTTGGCTGCCATGTTCAAAACTCCTGGTTTCGAATGGCCGGACCGGGTCCGGCTTGAAATTTAAGGAAGGATGGGTTGGCCGAAATCAGCCGATGATGCCCATGATGTCGGCTTCCTTCATGATCAGAAGGTCTTCGCCGTTGATCTTGACTTCGGTGCCGGACCACTTGCCGAACAGAACGCGGTCACCAGCCTTGACGTCGAGAGCGACGACCTTGCCGGACTCATCGCGCGCGCCGGAACCGACGGCGACGATTTCGCCTTCCTGCGGCTTTTCCTTGGCGGTATCGGGAATGATGATGCCACCCTTGGTCTTTTCTTCGGACTCAACGCGACGAACGACGACGCGATCGTGAAGCGGGCGGAAATTGGTGCTTGTCATTGTCTAATCCCTCGATCAAATGACTGCGCGAGCTTTTGCAGCTCGCCTGATGGGTGTTAGCACTCTCGTTTGTCGAGTGCCAGCGCAACCGAGATAAGGAGGGCTTCTCCCGGAGTCAAGAACGCCCTGCCTGAAAAATTTTACGGCCTATGGTTATCAGCGTTCCGTGACGGAATTTTTCCCTTCCCGAGCGAAGGCTGTGGCGGCATTCCTTCGGCCTGTTGCGAAGGTTTGGAAGCCACGCGACATTTGTGTCCGGACTGTGCCAGCCGGCTGCTAGCCCGGCGCGCCGGCGCTTTTTTCCTTGCCATCGGCCTTCCGCTTTGCGATGTGACGCACACCCTCTTCTCGCATCCGGAAAGCATCTCATGGCCCACCGCATTCATACTCTCGGCGACATCACTGATGGGTTCGATGTCATTCTTTCGGATGTCTGGGGCGTATTGCACAATGGTGTCAGCGCTTTCCCGGATGCGGCGATTGCGCTGCGGAACGCGCGCGAGGCCGGCAAGACGGTCGTGCTCATCACCAATTCTCCGCGTCCTGCCCCTGGCGTCATCGCGCAGCTTCGTGTGCTCGGCGTGCCCGACGAGGCCTATGACCGCATCATCACCTCAGGCGACGTCACGCGCGGCCTGATAGCGGAAGGCCCCAGAAAGGTCTTCCTGCTTGGTCCCGAGCGAGACATGCCGCTGCTCGAAGGCCTCGATGTCGAGGTGGTTGGCGAAGCGGAGGCTGACTCTGTCGTCTGCACCGGCTTTTTCGACGACGAGACCGAAACACCGGAAGATTATACCGACATGCTCAAGAGCTTCGTCGCCCGCAAGGTCCCGATGATCTGCGCCAACCCGGATCTGGTGGTCGAGCGCGGCGAGCGCATCATTCCCTGCGCCGGCGCCATGGCCGCTTATTACGAACAGCTCGGCGGCGAAGTCCGCATCGCCGGGAAGCCGCATGCACCGATCTATGAGGCCTGCCTGGCTGCGGCCAAGGAGGTGCGCGGTGCTTTCGCCAAGGATCGCGTTCTCGCCATCGGCGATGGCATGCCGACGGATGTGAAGGGTGCGATTGCGAGCGGCCTCAACCTTCTTTATATCAGCGGCGGCATTCACGTCGCCGAATATACGCTGAACGGCCAGACGGACGAGGCGCTTCTGAATGCCTATCTCAAGGGGCAAGGTGCTTCTCCCGGCTGGTGGATGCCTAGACTGGCCTGAGGGCGTCTCGCCTCATCAACAGCTGGCGCTGGAATGGATCGACTGTCATGACCGTCTTTCACCGCAATGAACAAAAGGAGCCGCTGCCGGAAGCTCTTCGTGGCGGCGTCGTCGCCATCGGCAATTTCGATGGCGTGCATCGCGGCCACCGGGCCGTGCTCGATCGTGCGCTTGAACTGGCGGAAGCTCGCGGCGTCCCCGCGATGGTGCTGACCTTCGAGCCGCATCCCCGTTCCGTGTTCAGGCCCGACACGCCGGTCTTTCGTCTTACGCCTGCGCCATTGAAGGCGCGCATCCTTGAGGCTATCGGTTTCCGCTCCGTCATCGAATATCCGTTCGACCGCGAGTTTTCGCAGCGCTCGGCGGAAGAATTCGTCCAGTCCATCCTGATTGACTGGCTGCATGCCGGCGCCGTCGTCACCGGCTTCGATTTCCATTTCGGCAAGGGTCGGGAAGGTGGGCCGGCATTCCTGATGGAAGCCGGCAAACGCCACGGTTTCGACGTGACTCTGGTGGATGCCTTCCGCGACGAGGGCGCGGATGTCGTCTCTTCGAGCCGGATACGTTCGCTTCTGTGCGAGGGCGATGTGGCGGGCGCCGCGGGCCTCCTCGGTTACCGTTTCACGGTGGAAAGCGAAGTCATCGGCGGCCAGAAGCTCGGCCGCACGCTGGGTTACCCCACCGCCAACATGGCCCTGGCGCCGGAAACGGAGCTGAAGGCCGGCATCTATGCCGTCCGCTTCCGACGGCCTGATGGCTCGATCCGCGACGGCGTGGCGAGCTTCGGTTATCGCCCGACCGTCACGGACAACGGCGCAGCGCTGCTCGAAACATTCGTTTTTGATTTTTCGGGCGATCTCTATGGCGAGGTCTGCTCGGTCTCCTTCTTCGGCCACCTGCGCGACGAATTGAAGTTCGACGGGCTCGATCCGCTGGTTGCCCAGATCAGGCGCGATGAAGAGGAGGCGAGGGCGATGCTTTCGGGCGTGCGTCCGCTCAGCGAACTGGATGCGAAGATCGCATTCTGACCCTCCGCCATCGGCTCGCCCATCACCGTCGCTTTTCACTTCCTTTTTGCCGGGAAACCGCATAAACAACCGTCCATGTCCCAATACCGGTTGAAATTTGCAGTTCAGATTGGCCGAATTATTGGCCCGGCCTTCCGCCCGCTCTGAGAGAGCCGGAAGGTCCGGGATTTTGGCGCTTCCATCACATGTGGCTTTCATGACATGTGGAATGACATGGCGCTTTCCGAATTTGCCCTCTTTGCAATTGAGATCGCGCGACCGATACGGCGCGCAACAACGGTACGATTATGAGCGACACCGCAGAAAAACTGGACTACTCCACCACCCTCTATCTGCCGCAGACGGATTTTCCGATGCGCGCCGGCCTGCCGCAGAAGGAACCGGAAACGGTGAAGCGCTGGCAGGAGATGGGCCTCTACAAGAAGCTGCGCGCCTCGGCCGCCGGCCGCGAAAAATTCGTGCTGCATGACGGCCCGCCCTATGCCAACGGCAACATCCATATCGGCCATGCGCTGAACAAGATCCTGAAGGACGTCATCACCCGCTCGTTCCAGATGCGCGGTTACGACGCCAATTACGTGCCGGGCTGGGATTGCCACGGCCTGCCGATCGAATGGAAGATCGAGGAAGCCTACCGCGCCAAGGGCAAGAACAAGGACGAGGTTCCGGTCAACGAATTCCGCAAGGAGTGCCGTGAGTTCGCGGCCGGCTGGATCAAGGTCCAGTCGGAAGAGTTCAAGCGCCTCGGCATCGAGGGCGACTTCGAAAACCCTTACACGACGATGAACTTCCACGCCGAAGCCCGTATCGCCGGCGAACTTTTGAAGATCGCCAAGAGCGGCCAACTCTACCGCGGTTCCAAGCCGATCATGTGGTCGGTCGTGGAACGTACGGCGCTGGCGGAAGCGGAAGTCGAATATCATGACGTCGAGAGCGACACGATCTGGGTGAAGTTCCCGGTCGTTGAGGGCTCTGCCGCGCTCAATGGCGCTTCGATCGTCATCTGGACGACCACGCCTTGGACGATCCCGGGCAACCGCGCTATCTCGTTTTCCTCGCGCATCGCCTATGGCCTTTACGAGGTCACGGCGGCAGCGAATGATTTCGGACCGCAGCCGGGCGAAAAACTCGTTTTCGCAGACAAGCTGGCAGCGGAATGCTTTGCCAAGGCAAAGCTTGAATTCACACGCCTGCGCGATGTGAAGGCGGAAGAGCTCGCGGCTGTCACCTGCGCCCACCCGCTGGCATCGCTGGGTTACACCTTCCCTGTTCCGGTTCTCGATGGCGATCACGTCACCGACGATGCCGGTACCGGCTTTGTGCACACGGCCCCCGGCCATGGCCGCGAGGACTTTGACGCCTGGATGGCGCAGGCGCGCGACCTGGAAGCGCGCGGCATCTCCTCCAAGATCCCGTTCACGGTCGGCGACGACGGTTTCTACACCGAAGACGCCCCCGGTTTCGGCCCGTCGGCCGAAGGCGGTGCTGCCCGCGTCATGGACGATAACGGCAAGAAGGGTGACGCCAATGATCGCGTCATCAAGGCGCTGATCGCGGAAAACAACCTGTTTGCCCGCGGCCGTCTGAAGCACAGCTATCCGCATAGCTGGCGCTCCAAGAAGCCTGTCATCTTCCGCAACACGCCGCAATGGTTCGTCTATATGGACAAGGAACTGGGCGACGGCACCACGCTGCGCTCCCGTTCGCTTGCCGCCATCGACCAAACCCGTTTCGTGCCGGCTTCCGGCCAGAACCGCCTGCGCGCCATGATCGAAGGCCGTCCAGACTGGGTTCTGTCGCGCCAGCGCAGCTGGGGCGTGCCGATCGCCGTCTTCGCCGACGAGAAAGGTGAAGTTCTGGTCGACGAAGCCGTCAACGCCCGCATCCTCGAGGCCTTCGAGGCCGAAGGCGCGGACGCCTGGTTCGCCGAAGGCGCCAAGGAACGCTTCCTCGGCAATGACCAAGACCACGCCAAGTGGCAGCAGGTCATGGACATCCTGGACGTCTGGTTCGACAGCGGCTGCACCCACACCTTCACGCTGGAAGACCGCCCGGACTTGAAGTGGCCGGCGGATGTCTATCTGGAAGGCTCCGACCAGCATCGCGGCTGGTTCCATTCGTCCCTGCTGGAAAGCTGCGCGACGCGTGGCCGTGCGCCCTACAATGCCGTTGTGACCCACGGTTTCACCATGGACGAGCAGGGGCGCAAGCAGTCGAAGTCGCTCGGCAACGTGGTCGCCCCGCAGGAAGTCATGAGCCAGTCGGGTGCCGATATCCTGCGCCTCTGGGTGATGACAACGGATTACTGGGAAGACCAGCGCCTCGGCAAGGCCATCATCCAGACCAATGTCGATGCCTATCGCAAGCTGCGCAACACCATCCGCTGGATGCTCGGCACGCTCGCCCATTACAAGGGCGAGGAGATCGCCTATGACGATCTGCCGGAGCTGGAAAAGCTGGTGCTGCACCGCCTGTCCGAACTGGATGGCGTTGTTAGCGAAGGTTATGACGGCTTCGAGTTCAAGAAGATCACCCGCGCGCTGATCGACTTTGCCAATGTCGAGCTTTCGGCCTTCTATTTCGACGTCCGCAAGGACACGCTTTATTGCGACGCGCCGTCGTCGCTGAAGCGCCGCGCGGCCCTGTCGGTCATCGCCAAGCTGTTCGATTGCCTGGTGACGTGGCTTGCCCCCATGCTGCCCTTCACCACGGAAGAAGCGTGGCTGTCGCGCTACCCGGATGCGGAGTCGGTGCATCTCGCCCAGTTCCCGGAAATCCCGGCAAACTGGAAGAACGATGCGCTGGAAGCGAAGTGGGAGAAAATCCGCAAGGTCCGCACCGTCGTGACGGGTGCGCTTGAAGTCGAGCGCCGTGAAAAGCGCATCGGCTCCTCGCTGGAGGCAGCACCTGTCGTCCACATCGCCGACGCCGATCTGCTGGCCGCGCTGAAGGATCAGGACTTTGCCGAAATCTGCATCACCTCGGCCATCACGGTTGTGGGTGACGAAGGCCCTGCTGACGGTTTCCGCCTGCCGGAAGTGCCGAAGGTTGTGGTCGAGCAGAAGCTGGCGGAGGGCGTGAAATGCGCCCGTTCGTGGCGGATCACCACCGATGTCGGGTCCGATCCGGATTATCCTGACGTTTCTGCCCGCGATGCGGCGGCCCTGCGTGAGCTTGCCGCACTCTCGTAATGAAAATGACCGGATGAATTGCGCTTTGCCTCTTCATCCGGTACACCTGCCTGAAAATGGCCGGATTTGCACGGCAATGCGGGCTGCCGCCTGCCGAAAGACGATGTCTGGCGAAGTGGGACGGACGGCTGGAAGGGTTTCAATGAAGACGATGCAGGGTAATGCGCAGGGTTTGGGCATGTTTCGCACGGTTGTTGGCGTCACGACGATAGGCGTGCTGCTGGGCGCCTGCACCAGCCCGACCTACGGAACGGGCAAGACGGCGGCCGAACAGCTCGTCGACGACCTGGGCAACGCAACCTCGATCACCGGCGACCAGAGCAAGCGCAACCTGAAATATGGCCCGCGCCCCGGCCTTGTCGTTCCAGCCCAGGCCCGCGCCGAACAGCTGACCACGCCGCAGCAGAACATGGCCAACCGCGAAAACAACCCGCAATGGGTCGAATCGCCGGAAGAAACCCGCGAACGTCTGCGCGACGAGGCGGATGCCAACAAGAACAACCCGCATTACCGCTCGCCGCTGCTTGCAGGCAACGGTACGGCCGGTCAGATGACCGAAAGCCAGAAGTGGGAAGCCTTCCGCAAGGCCAAGGCCGAAGCACAGGGCGGTTCCGTCGTCAATGCACAGCGCAAGTTCCTGACCGATCCGCCGGCTGAATATCGCAGCGTTCCGCAGGATCAGCTGACCGATCTCGGCGAACCCGAGCAGAAGAAGGAAAAGCGCCGCAAGAAAGAAGCGGCTGTTGCGGGCACCGGCAAGAGCTGGTGGAACCCCTTCCAATAAAGCCAATGGCGGACTGCGGGAGATTTGATCCTCCTGGAGGCTTCTTAGTCGTCGAGACGTTTCTCGCGAAAAAACTGCCGCAGGATGTCGGCGCTTTCGCTTTCCGCCAGTCCTGAATAGACCTCGGGCGCGTGGTGGCAGGTGGGTTGGCTGAAGAAGCGAACGCCGCTCTCCACGGCGCCGCCCTTCGGGTCCTGTGCGCCGTAATAAAGTCTGCGGATACGGGCAAACGAGATCGCCGCCGCGCACATGGTGCAGGGCTCCAGCGTCACGTAGAGATCGGCATCGGTCAGGCGTTCCTGTCCCAATGCCTCGCAGGCCATGCGGATCGCGGCGATTTCGGCGTGCGCCGTCACATCATGCAATTCTCGGGTACGATTGCCGGATTTGGCGATGACGCGCCCGTTCAGAACCACGACCGCGCCGATCGGAACCTCATCCCGCTCAGCCGCGGCACGGGCTTCCGCCAGCGCCAGTTCCATGAAATGCGTCCTTTCGGCCATTGCGTTTCAATTTCCTCTTAACCCTTGTGCTTGGACCTGATAGGACAGCCCAAACAACAGGCAAACAGCAAATGACTTTTAAAGACAAGCCGAAGCGTGACGGCGGCAAGACATTTAGCCGCGACAAGAAGCCCAAAGGCCCAGGCAAGCCGGCCGCACAGCGCGACGCCAAGCCCGCCGAGGCAAAGGCAGCCCCGCTGCCGGAAACCGTTGGTGGCTCCAAGCCCGAGCGTATCTCCAAAATCATGGCGCGCGCTGGCGTAGCCTCGCGCCGCGACGTCGAGCGCATGATCATGGAAGGCCGTGTGTCGCTGAACGGCGTCAAGCTGGACACGCCCGTCGTCAACGCCACGCTGTCGGACAAGATCGAAGTGGACGGCATGCCGATTCGCGGTGCCGAGCGCACGCGGCTGTGGCTCTACCACAAGCCCGCCGGTCTGGTGACGACCAATTCCGACCCGGAAGGCCGCCCGACCGTCTTTGATAATCTTCCCGCAGAGCTGCCGCGCGTGCTCTCCATCGGCCGCCTCGATATCAACACCGAAGGCCTGCTGCTGCTGACCAATGATGGCGGCCTTTCCCGCGTGCTGGAACTGCCGACCACCGGCTGGCTGCGCCGTTACCGCGTGCGCGCCCATGGCGAAGTGGATCAGGCAGCGCTCGACAAGCTGAAGGAAGGCATTGCCGTCGATGGCGTGCTCTACGGCGCGATCGATGCCACGCTCGATCGCACGCAGGGTCACAATGTGTGGATCAGCATGGGCCTGCGCGAGGGCAAGAACCGCGAGATCAAGAACGTGCTCGGCGCGCTTGGTCTTGAGGTGAACCGCCTGATCCGCGTATCCTACGGCCCGTTCCAGCTCGGCGATCTGCCCGAAGGCAAGGTGCTCGAAGTGCGCGGCCGCATGCTGCGCGACCAGCTGGGCCCACGCCTGATAGAACAGGCTGGCGCCAATTTCGACGCGCCGATCTACAATAATGTTACCGAAGACGAGGACGACAGTGCGCCGAAGCGGCCCGTGAAGTCCGAATGGGCAAAGAGCGACGCGCCTGTTGGCAGGGAGCGGTCCGACAAGGGCGGCAAGTCCGAGGATCGTCGCGAAAAGGCGCTCGGCCGCCTCGACACCAAGCGCGGCGACAAGCCCGCCGGAAAATTTGGCGCGAAACCTGCGGGTAAGTTCGGCGCGAAGGGCCGCAACGAGGATGAGGGTGACGACCGCCGCCCACGCCAGCCCGCTGGCACGAGCCGCACGGCGAATGTCTGGATGGCGCCCGGTGCAAGGCCGACGCGTGACGGCAAGGAGCGCAAGTCTTCCGCCCGCGCGGAAGCCGAAAGCCTGTTCAAGAAACCATCTGCGCAGGATGAAGCCCGCCGCAACGTCGTGCGACATGCGGATGCCGAAGGCGAGTGGATCCGCTCCGACTCCCCGCGCGAAGAAGAAGGTGGCCGCGGACGCGGCGACCGTCCGCGCGGCGAAAAGAGTTTTGGTGATCGTGGTGGACGCGGCGGAAAGTCTTT
>NZ_JBQYSN010000085.1:0-22371 GCF_052686535.1 Agrobacterium sp. DKPNP3
AGCCGACGATCCCGGTGCCGCCGGGCATGCCCGTGCAGGCTGTGCCACCACAGGGCTGCGGTACGACTTCCCAGTCAAACGCATCGCCGACCTGGCTGTCGAAACGCGCGGTCTGCCAGCTGCCGGAATAATAATAGACGAGCTGGCCATTGATGAATTCCTGCGCGGCGTCGCGGTAGGTATTACCGCCCTGTCCGGCCCACACGTCACGCGCCATGGTTCCGTCCTTGTTCCACTCCACGAATTTCTTCACGAAAGTCGTAAAGCCCTCATCGACGAGAATCGGCTTGCCATCAGCATCGAAAATCTTCGCGCCATAGGAAATGGCCGGGCCGGCGATGCGGTGGCCGGAGCGGTCGATCGCCATCGGGTAAGGCGTGCCGGTCGCCTTGGCGACGGCGGTGGCGGCCTTCGCCCAGTCGTCCAGCGTCGCATCCTTGCCGGGAACGGCGACGTTCGCCTGATCGAACAGGGTGCGGTTAATGAAGGCGCCGGTAATGGTCAGCTGCGTGTGCATGCCGTAGATGCCCTTGTCATCCGGGCCGCTGCGGTACCATTTCAGCACATTCGAGAAGTTGTCTTCCCAATATTTCGCGTCCACATAGGGCGTGAGATCGAGATAATAGCGGTTGAGGCCGCCCAGATCGGTCACGGTCGCGAAATCAGGACCGCTGCCGCCGGCGAGCTGCACGGGCAGGCCTTCCAGCAGTGCCTTGTAGGGCACGACGTCGGTAACGATCTTCACATCAGGATGCTGCTTTTCGTAACGGGCGAGAATATCCTTCAGGATTTCGCAGCCGTTGCCGTCATAAGCGCACGTAAAGCGCACTTCCTGGGCCGCCTGGGCGGCACCGGCCAAGGACGCCGCGCCAATGGCGAGCGCCAGTGCCATGCTGTATTTTGTGGTCATCTGGTTTCCTCCCGTTAGATGATTATGCTTTGGCGGATGCGCTCGGAGCCCAACCCTTAATCCACTCGCCCTCGGCGGCATCGGACAGACGAACAGGTTTCCCTTCGCGCACCGACCGGTAGATGGCCGTCACGAGTTCGATGGACTGCAGGCCGTCATTGACGGTCACTTCCTTGCCGCCGCGTCCTTCCATCGCGTCGGCAATGGCTTCGACAAAACCGGCAAAGCCGTTTTGACCATCAGCGACCGTCGCCAGAACCGCGTCAATCTGATCCTGCGCGGTCGGCGCGCGGGCGATGAAGCGCCAGGTGTCTTCGGCCGGGCGATAGGGCAAGGTGCCGCTTTCAGCCGTAAAACCTTCGAAGCAGAAACGCAGGCGGGACGTGTCATTGGCCGCACCAAGCGTGACCGAGCTGGTTGCCAGCGCACCGTTTTTCATGCGGAAGCTGAGCGCGGCGCTGTCTTCGGTTTCGATTGGATTGACCCGCGTATCGGCCATGGCGAAAACTTCCTCGACCGGGCCCAGGACGTAGCAGAGCAGATCATGGGCATGGATCGCGTGACCGAGGATCGCACCGCCGCACTCACCCTTCCAGGTGCCGCGCCAGGGAATGTCGTAGTAGCTCGCGCCACGGTTCCAGTGAACTTCCGAGCTAGCGACGAAGGCCTTTCCGGCAAGACCGGCATCAATCAGCGCGCGTAGCTGCCGCATGGCCTGCCCGAACCGGTACTGGAACACGGGAAAGACACCGCGACCCGTCTTCTTGACGGAATCGATCAGCGCATTCGCCTCTTCGAGGGAGCGGACAAGCGGCTTTTCGCAGACGACGTCCTTACCCGCTGCATGCGCCTTCAGCGTCACCGGAAAATGCAGATGGGGCGGCAGGCAGACGTCGATGAGCTGAATGCTCTCATCGGCCAGGACCTCATCGAGATCAGTGGTCACGCGAATGGAGGAATCATCGCCAGCGACCGAGCGGGCACGTTCCAGATCAAGATCGCAGATCGCCCTGACGGCGAAGCGATTGGGAAGTGCCCGGTACCCTTTCAGGTGCTCTGCGCCGATGCCGGCGCCAATAATGGCGACACCGATCATTTCGAAGCTCCCTCGGCCTTTGCCTGCGCCTGCAGCGAGAGGTCGCAGACCTTGAAGACATGCTCCTGCGTCATCGCCGTTTCCGTACGGTTGCGGATGTCGTCGCAGATGCGGGCGAAATAGGGCAAGCCAGCGCCGGAAGCATCAATATACTCGCAGCGATCGCCGTTGACGAGGACGAGGCGGTCCGTGCCTTCGGTGTTACCCACATCCACATATTTGCGCAGTTCGATGTAGCCCTCGGTACCGAGAATGGTCAGACGGCCATCACCCCAGGTCGGCAGGGCATCCGGCGTGTACCAGTCGACGCGAATATAACCGTGACCCTTGTCGCCGCGCAGAACGACTTCGCCGAAATCCTGCAGGCCCGGGTCGCCGGGGTTGGCGTAATTGGCAACGGTGGCGGACACGACCTCAACCTCGGTCGAGCCGGTGAAGAACATGAACTGGTCGATCTGGTGGCTGGCAATATCGGTGATGATGCCGCCGTAAGCTTCGCGCTCGAAGAACCACTTCGGGCGGATCTGGCGGTTGAGGCGGTGCGGGCCGAGGCCAACAGTCTGGATGACGCGACCGATGGCGCCCTGGGCGACGAGTTCAGCGGCCTTGGTGACGCTCGGCACTTCGAAGCGCTCAGAGAAATCGATCGTCCAGATGCGCTTGGTCTTCGCCACGGTCTGGCGCAGGCGATCTAGCTGTTCGAAGGTGGTGCAGCCGGGCTTGTCGGACATGACATCCTTGCCGGCTTCCATGGCGGCGATCGCGAGATCGGCACGCTTTGACGGGATATCGGCGATCACGACCAGATCGATGGAGCCGTCAGCAAGGAGGGCCTCTTTCGTTGCCGCGCGCGGCACATCTGGAAAGCGTTTGACGAAGCCTTCCACGACGTCGGGCTCGCCCTCTGTCCACCAGCCGGCAAATTCCGCGCCGGCGTCCATCAGATTCTGGGCCATGCCAAAAATGTGCCGATGCTCAATCCCGAGAGCGACGAACTTGATTGCTTTACTCATCCTGCAGTTCCACTTCCTTGCCGGTGTCGGCCGAGTTGATGATCGCTTCGATCAATCTGTGAGACAAAAGAGCCGCTTCACCGGTGACGACCGGCGGGCGTCCTGAAGAGATGGCGTCCGCGAAATCATCGAAGACGCCCTGATGCCATTCATGTGTGAAAGCCATCGGGTCGGCGCCGCCGCCCGTGCCAGCGGCTGCGCCGCCAAAAGTTTCCTGCCGCCCGTCGCGCCAGTCGACATGCAGCAGGCCGGAGGCGAGCCGCAGGCTGGCATTGTCGAAATGCAGCAGGATCGATTCTGCCGCGCCGGGGAAACTTGCCGTGCTCGCCACCAGCGAACCGACAGCGCCATTCTTTAACCGCAGGCCGGCAGAGACATAATCTTCGGTTTCCATGCGGTGGAAACGCGTCGTCGCGGCCATGGCCTGAACACGGGCGACCGGGCCCGCCAGGCTCAAGGCAAGATCGATCGTATGGATTGCCTGGGAGATCAGAACCCCGCCGCCATCGCGCGCCAGCGTGCCTCGGCCCGGTTCGTCATAGTAGGACTGTGCGCGCCACCAAGGCACGGAGATTTCGCAGAGGCCCAATGTGCCGAGCGTGCCGCCGTCAACGAGATCGCGCGCCTTTTGCGAGGCAGCCCGCATGCGGTGCTGGAAGATGATGCCGAGCGTGACACCCGCTTCGCGACACAAGGCGACGAGACCATCTGCTTCCTGCGTGTTGCGAGCGACGGGCTTCTCCATCAGAATGTGCTTGCCCGCCTTCGCGAGCTGCTCAACGATATCGATACGGGCATTGGGCGGCGTTGCGACGATGGCGAAATCGACATCCGCGTCACGAGCCGCTTCCTCGACCGAGGAATAAACGATGACATCGTGTCCGGTATGTTTCGACGCTTCGGCGGCCAGAGCCCTGGCGCGGCCGGAACCGCCATCGACAATGCCTTTTAGACGAATTTTTTCAGGGCTTGCCGCACAGGCGAGCACATGCGTCTTCGCGACCATCCCGGCGCCAACGATGACACAGGTCTTGATATTTTGCATTTCGGGAGCCTCCTTCCCAATGCGCGATCATTTGCATACCGGTATGCCGGTTGTCAACAGACTTGTGTTCCGGTATACCGGTTTTGAAAACGCTGGAGGGTCAATGCCGAAAATTCCCGTGACAGGCGGCTCCGTGCCGACAATGGAGCGACTGGACCTCAACCGTCCGGTGGTGGACCAGATTTACTCCGCGCTGAAATCGGCAATCCTGTCGCGGGAGCTTTTTCCTGGCCAGGCCGTCTCGGAAAACGAGATCGGACAATCTTTCAACTCCAGCCGCACGCCGGTGCGCGAGGCGCTGAGCCGCCTGCGCGACGACGGCCTGATCGTCACCCTTCCAAGCCGCGGCACCTATGTTTCGCGCCTATCGGAAAAAAACATCCGCAGCGCGCAATTCATCCGCGAGGCGCTTGAGGTCGCGGCCGTCCGCAGGCTTTGCCAGATGGGCCTGACACCCGAGGCTGAGCAGGAGATAGAGCATGCGCTAAATGGCCAGCGGGCGGCGACGCATAACGGCGACAGAAAGGCGTTCCGCATCCATGACGACCAGTTTCATAGCGCTCTAGCCGCCGCAACCGGTCTGGAAAGACTGGAGTCGTTACTAATCCGCGAAAAGGCAGGGCTGGATCGCCTGCGCGCCCTCGCCATCACCGACGAGGCGCATATGGCTAGGCTGCTTTCCGAACATGAAGCGGTTTATGACGCCATCAGGGCGGGTGACGAGGCCCGCGCGACTGATAATTTGCAAAAGCACTTGAGGCGCGTCCTCGGCATTCTCTCGCAGGTCTTCGAAAACCATCAAGATTATTTCGAGTAAGTCTGCAGCATCTCATTTAATGGTTCGAACGTCATGAATACCCAATTGGCCGGTCAAGCGATTGCCATGTCGCAGGCAAGACTTCTGTGCGACACGATGAGCACGCTCGCCGAATCCCCCGTCTGGGACGAACGGCGGCAGGTGCTTTTTTGGTGCGATATTCTCGGCAAGACAGTGCGGTCTGCCGCCCTTGAGCCTGGCCGCTACCGCGAATGGTCGTTTCCTCACACTGTATCGAGCCTGGGACTTTGTGAAAACGGTGATCTGGTCGTTGCCTGCGGCATGGAGATTGTCATCCTCGATCCCGAAAACGGCGCGATGCGCCTCCTTCATTCCATCCCCGCACCGGAAGGCATCCCATGCCGGTTAAATGATGGACGGATTGGACCAGACGGCGCCTTCTGGGTGGGAACCATGCACAATGTGCCGCTTCCCGACATGAAACCGCATGGCGAGCTCTGGCGGATCACCGAAAAGAGCGCGGAGCGCATGCAGACGGGGCTGACCTGCCCGAACGGCCTCGCTTTTTCCCCAGACGGATCAATCATGTGGCAGAGTGACTCCGTCCAGAAATGGATACGCCGTCGCAGGTTTGACAGGGGCAACGGCACGTTTGACGAAGGCGTGCTGGTGGCGGAGATGACCGAAGAAACCGGAAGGCCCGATGGCGGCTGCCTCGATAGCAGCGGCACCTATTACAGCGCTGGCGTTTCCGCCGGCTTGCTCAACGTTTTCGGACCTGACGCCGGGCATGGGGTGGCACTCGCCGTTCCTGTTCCACATCCCACCATGCCGTGTTTCGGGGGCCCCGACTTCGACATCCTTTTCCTGACATCACACCGCCACAACATGTCAGAGGACCGGCTGAAAACAGCGCCGCTTTCGGGCGGTGTCTGGATGATCCCAACGGAAAAGAAAGGCTTCCCCGGCTTCCGTTTCGGCGACGCCGGATAATACGCACTCGGACCGCTACTCCTCCCGGAAAGCGCGACTGATCTGGTCCATCAGCGGTTTGGCGATATAGGAGAGCGCGGTTCTTTCGCTTGTCTGGATGAAGACTTCAGCCGGCATGCCCGGCAGCAGTGTCGCCTTGTTGAGCCTTTCCCTCTCGGATGCGGTAAGGGAAATGCGCGCCAGATAATAGGAGAGGCCGCTGCGCTGATCTATTGTTACATCCGCCGCGATGCGGCTCACGTGGCCTTCCAGTTCCGGTGTAACCCGCTGATTGAAGGCGGTTAGTCGCACCATCGCCCTTTGCCCCACCTGCAATTGGTCAATATCCTTGGACGCAATCTGAACTTCGAGCGCAAGTTGATCATCATCTGGGACGATAAGCATGATAGGTTCCGCAGGCGTCACCACGCCACCCACGGTATGAACCGCCATTTCATGAACGAACCCGGACTGCGGCGCGACGATATCGATGCGCTTCAACTGGTCCTCGGCGGCGACCTTGCGCTCGACAAACTCACCCATCTGGGCCTGTATCTCGCGCAACTCCCGGCCGACCTCAGTGCGCAGCTCCTGATCGATCTGCAATATCTGGAGTTTTGTCTCGGTGATACGGCCGGCAGTCTGTGCCTGATAGGCGATTTTTTCCCCACGTTCGCCACCGAATGTCGCCGCCTGTGTCTGCAAAGTGTTCAGCCGCTGCACCGAAACGACGCCCTGTTCGCGCAGGGATTTCTGCGAGGCGATTTCAGCCTGCAGCAGCGCAAGGCCATTCTCATATGCGACTTCCTGCGCCTTCAGGCCTTCGATCTCATGTTCGAACTGAGTGATGCGTTCGTAAAGCTGCGCCTTGCGCCCTTCCCGATACGATTTGCGGAACTCGAACAGCTTGGTCTCGCTACGCATGGCTGAGGCGACATCCGGCTGATCTTTCCGCATCATCAGCGCCTGTGGAAAGATGAGCGCCGGTAAATCGTCGCGCTCCGCCTCCAGCCTTGCCATGCGCGCCGTCAACTCATCCAGACGTTTGCTGACGATCGAAAGACTGGCGCGGCTCTGAGTGGCATCGAGGCGAATGACGACGTCACCCGTTTTGACCCTGTCACCCTCGTTTACCAGAATTTCGCCGACGACACCTCCGCTCGGGTGCTGCACCTTCTTGGCATAGCTATCCACGACAAGATGACCGGACGCGACCACAGCCCCGGCAAGATTTGTCGTCGCCGCCCATCCCCCGACGACGCCCAACAGCGCAACGCCTGCCACGAGGCCGACGATAAGGTGTTTTCGGATGGAGCGGGATAAAGGAGAGTGCAGATTATGCTTCGTCATCCGCATCCCTTCCACTCCCTTCAAGCGCCGGCGTTTTAGGCTGCGCATTGGCAACGACGCGAAGCGGTGAGATTGTCTGAGCTGATGCCGTAAATCCTTTGCCTGCCTGACCTCTTGGAAGGCGCAGCACCTTCGAAAGAACCTCGTCGCGTGGGCCAAGAGCTCTCATCTGCCCCTCTTCCAACATCAGGATGAAATCGACGGCGCCGATGGCGCTGGGCCGGTGGGCGACAACGATCGCGATGCCGCCCCGTGTCTTGACGGAAGAAATGGCACTGACCACGGCGGCCTCGCCTTCCGCATCAAGGTTCGCATTGGGTTCATCCAGCACAACGATAAAGGGATCGCCATAAAGAGCCCGGGCGAGGCCTATGCGCTGACGCTGACCGGCAGAAAGCGCTGACCCCGCCTCGCCGATGTCATTGTCATACCCCTTCTCAAACCGAAGGATCAGCTCATGCGCGCCAGCAGCCCTGGCAGCAGCAATGATTGCCTCGGGGTCCGGACTATCCTCGAAGCGGGAAATATTCTCACCGATCGTGCCGTCGAACAGCTCCACACCTTGCGGAAGGTAACCGATATGTCGACCAAGCGCCTCACGGTCCCACTGTTCGAAACTCGCACCGTCCAGCCGCACCTTCCCCGCCGCCGGTGTCCAGACGCCCGCGAGAACGCGGGCAAGTGTGGATTTTCCCGAGCCCGAAGGACCGATGACACCGAGCGCATGGCCAGCAGTCAGGTTGAAGCCGAGGCTGGTGACGGTGGGCTTTCTCTTCCCCGGCGGAACGATGGTGACGTTTTCGACCAGCAGTTCTTTTTCCGGCCGAGGCAAGGCCATGGTGGTGTCATCGGCGTTCACGCGGCTGAAAAGCTCTTTCAGCCGCGCCCAGCTCTGCCGCGCGGCCACCAGGGACTTCCAGTTCGAAATGGCGAGATCGACAGGGGCCAGCGCCCTGCCCATCATGATCGAACTCGCGATCATCACGCCAGCGGACGCCTCCTGCTTAATGACGAGCCACGCCCCGACAGCAAGAATTGCCGATTGCAGCACGACCCTCAGCGATTTCGCGATATTGCCGAGACCGCTGACCACATCGCCCGCGCTGCGGTTGGCAGCGAGATAGGCGTCGTTGGAGTGCTGCCAGCGTTGGCTGAGACGTCTGCCGAGTCCCATCGCCTGTACGACTTCAGCATTGCGCCGCGAGGTTTCGAGCTGCCGGTTGCGGACCATGTTTTGCACCATGGTGGCACGGCTGGGCTTCTGAGAGAAGATATTGGTGAGGATCGTGAGGCAAACCAGCAGTATCGCACCGGCAAGCGCCGTCACGCCGATCCAGACGTGGAACAGAAAACACAGCCCGAGATAAAGCGGGATCCACGGCAGGTCGAAAAAAGCCGTCGGCCCCATGCCGGAGAGAAAGCCGCGCACATTGTCGAGATCGCGCAGCGGCTGCAGGCCATCACCCGGCATAGGTCTGACGAGCGGCAGGCGGACCACCGCATCATGCACCCTTGCGGCATAACGCGTATCGAAATCTTCGCCGATGCGGATCAGAATGCGGGCGCGAATGACATCGAGCAGACACTGGAAACAATAAAGCCCAAGGGCGAGAATGCCGAGACCGACCAGCGTCGGAACGCTGCCGCTCGCAAGCACCCGATCATAGATCTGCAACATAAAGAGCGGCGCCGTGAGCGCCAGAATGTTGACGACACCGCTGATGAGCGCAACACCGAGAAACGTGCCCTTAAGCGGCGCGACAACCGCCACCGTCAGAGACTGCGGCGGTGTCTGCTGGTGGTTCTGAAAGCCCACAGGCTGGTTTTCCTCTACGCGGCAAACGCCGATGCACGACAATCATCAGACCTTCAGGCCGATCACCGCTCAACGACGCCGACCCGGCCGGACCTTTACCACGAGGATAACGGCATTCGTTGTGGCCTTGTACCACAACAAATTACCCACCAGACTGCGCATGCACCTCCCCCACGCCGTCAGATGGGATTATCCACCGCACCGAAAACGCCATCTGGGGAACCTTTCTGCAATGAGGTTGGGGAAAGCTGCGACCCCTACACCTCATTTTTCCGCCCGGTCGAAAAGATCGTCCAATCGTGGCTTTGCACGACCGGGAACATTCACTGTCCTGTAGCTCTGCGGCAGGCCCGCATCGCCAACCTTGATGAGCATCACCATGCCCATGCCGTAATGCGGCGAGCATTTGATGCCGTAAAAGCCCGGCTTTTCGAAACCGGTCTCGAACTCATCGTTGATCCGGCTCTTGAAACCTTCGGCACCTTCCGGGACCATGCCGTCGATGGTCGCGGCGTTGTGGCTTTTGTGGATGGGCACAAAGCGCACGCGGTCACCGGGCTCGATTTTGACAAAATCGGGTTCGAATACCATCGGGCCCTTTTCGCCGCGGTTCAGCATTTTCACCTCGAAGGTCTCGGCTAAGGCCTCAAGTGGAAAGGCTGTGAAAGCCGCCGCAATCACGGCAACGATGCAAAACGGTCGGATCTTTTTCGGGGCGTCTGCCAGCATCAAATTACTTATCGTGCCAGTTCTTTCCTTGGATGCTCCGCCAGTCCATGCGCCGGCAGAAAACGTATGTGCGGAAAGCCTCTCTCGTCCATGGTAACCACGCAGTCCACGCCGAACACCTCGGCGATCGTCCCGGAGGTGAGAACCTCTCGCGGCGGGCCGACGGAGATCATCTCGCCGCGATGCATGACGGCGATGCGGTCGCAGAACATAGCGGCGTGATTGAGATCGTGCAGCGCTGCGACGACTGTGAGACGCTGCCGCTTTACCAGATCGAGCAGGCTGATCTGGTAGCCGATGTCGAGGTGATTGGTGGGCTCGTCCAGCAGCAGGATTCGTGGTTCCTGCGCCAAGGCCCGGGCAATATGCAGGCGCTGCCGTTCACCCCCGGAAAGGTGGTGCCAGCCGCGCTCGGCCTTATCGGCCATATCGACATTAACAAGTGCCGCATCGACAATGGCGGTGTCGTTCGGCGACCAGGCGGACAGCGGCCCGAGATAGGGCGTGCGCCCAAGCTCCACGGCCTGTCGCGCAGTGATGCGCTCGGTGGTTTCGGCCTGTTGCTCCACGAAGGCAAGCAGGCGCGCGATGTCGCGTCGCCCCAGTGAACCAAGCGGCTCGCCGCCAAGCGCAACGTGCCCCCGGCGCGGCTTTCGGATGCCGGCCAGCATGGAAAGCAGTGTGCTTTTGCCTGAGCCGTTCGGCCCGATGATGCCGAGGAACTCCCCGGAGCCGACCTCAAGGGAAACACCGCGCACAATATCGGCGTTACCGGCATGGAAATGCAGGTCACGGGCGGATAGCTTCATGACCGCCCCCTTCTCTGCCCCAGGATGAAGGCAAAGGCGGGCGCGCCGACGAGCGCGGTGATGACGCCGATCGGCAGAACCTGACCCGGTATGACGATGCGAGATAGAATGTCGGCGACGATCATAAAAACGGCCCCGGTTAGCGCCGTCACCGGCAGCAGGATGCCATGGCGAACACCGACGAAGATGCGTGCGGCGTGGGGAATGACAAGGCCCACAAAACCGATGGACCCGACCAGGGACACCATTGAAGCTGTCATGATCGCGGAAACCGAGATCAGCACCGTATAGACCCAGCGTACCGGGATCCCAAGCGATGCTGCCGCCTGGCCGCCGAAAGCGAAGGCGTCTAGCGCGCGGGCATACCAGAGGCAGATGAGAAGTCCCGCAAGGCTGACAGGTAGCGCCAGCCAGACATCCGGCCAGCGCACGCCGGAGAGATTGCCGAGCAGCCAGAACATGATGCCGCGTGCCTGCTCGGCATTGGCAGATTTGGTGACGATGAACGAGGTTACGGCATTGAACAACTGCGACCCGGCCACCCCCGCCAGAATGATGGCGCTGTTACCGTGTCCAGCTCGCACGGCAAGAAGGCTGACCAGTGAAAACGCGATGAAAGCGCCGATCAGGGCCCCTGCCGGCATGGTCAGAAACCCCGCACCGAATCCCAAGAGGGCGACAGCGACGGCGCCTGTAGAGGCGCCGGCGGAAATACCGAGAATATAGGGATCGGCAAGCGGATTGCGCAGTAGCGATTGCAACACTGCTCCGGCAAGCGCCAGCGAAGCCCCACAGCAGGCGGCAACGACAGCGCGGCTCAGACGATAGCTCCAGACGATGCCTTCATCCAGCGGCTCCAGCGGAAAGCCCGCATGAAAGACGCGATTGGCAATCGTTTTTGCGACCACGTCAAATGGAATGGCTGTCTCGCCGATGGCCGCTCCGGCCATCAGCGCTATCAACAGCAGGGCGAGCGCGGCAAAAACCAGGCCCGCCCTGCCGAGATGGAGGGAGAGGCCGTTCACTTGGCGAGGCCGGCAGCCGAAATCGCCTCGGCCAGCGTTTCGATGCCTTCAATGGTGCGAATGGTCGGGTTCATCGCCTGCGCATCCATTTCGAACACATGGCCTTGCCTGACAGCAGGCATGATGCTTGCCACCGGGTCAGTTGCCAGAAACTTCAGCTTGACGGCAATGTCATCTGCAGGGAAGCGGCGGCGGTCCATCTTGCCGGCGACAACGATAGACGGGTTGGATTTGGCGATGGTTTCCCAGCCGACCGTGGGCCATTCCTCGTCGCTTTCGATGACATTCTTCAATCCGAGAGCAGACATGATGTAACCCGGAGCGCCGTTACGGCCGGCGACGTACGGGTCGATATCCAGTTCGGCGCTCGAGAACCAGAAGACGGCCGAGAGCTTGCCATTGGCAGAAGCGATCTTGGCTCGGGCGGCGTCCTCTCGCTTCTTCAGGTCGGCGACGACTTCCTCACCGCGATCCTGCACGTTGAAGATTTTGGCAAGGTCACGGATTTCCTGGTAGATTAGTTCCATGGTGAAAACCGTGTTGCGCACGCCATCGCCGCCGCCGGAATTGTCTTTGCCCAGGCAATCGGCCGGCGAGGTGTAAACGGGAATGCCGAGCTCGGCAAATTGCGCCGGCGTTCCGACAACACCCTCTGGGCCGATCTGCCATTGGAACTGTGTCGTCACGAGATCCGGCTTCTTGCCGACAACCGCCTCAAAGCTGGGATCGTTGTCGGCCAATCGCTCGATCTTGGCGTTGGCCTCTTCGTAGCCCTTCAGAACCGGACCGATCCACAGCGCCGTGCCGACAACCTTGTCGGCGAGGCCAAGCAGGTAAAGAACCTCGGTTGTGCTCTGGCCTACGGATACGGTACGGGCCGGCGTTTGCTTGAAGGTGATCTCCTGACCGCAGCTGTTGATTGTCAGGGGGTAGGTGGTTTCGGCACCCTGCGCGCCAACGGCGGGCAAGGATGCAAAGGCAACCGCCACGATGCCGGCGAGAGCCGGCAGGCGTCTAAAATGAAACATGTGTTCTCCAGTCGAAAGTAAACTTATTCCAGAGCAGCAGGCGTTAGAACGCGCACCAACAGCGGGACGTCTTGTACGGAGAACGATGATCGGATGCAAACAAAATGTAACGTAATAACATTACAGTCTCCTCCTCCGGGCTTCCCCGCCCGTAACGATGGTTCATATTTTGACGGCAGGTCTCCTGGCTCACGAATTTGCGCCACTCATCTGCCTTCCCGCATTCCGGAGAATCCAGTGGCATGACGCCATGAAGCGCCACGGGGATGAACGACAATCCGCTTACAGTTGCGGGGGCAGCCACGGCATTGGGCGAAAGTATCGCCCGCACCATGTTCCCTATTAATCCCTTCGCCTTTCGGCTGCAGGAACCGTCATATACTCACATAAGGGGCAAGAGGCGGGGCGTCAATTGCGATCGTGTCGCAGCTTGGAACAAAGACCGCCAGCTAGCCCGCTGCAATGAAAAGCCAACAAGTTGCCGGCGTAAAAACCGGCCACAAGCCCCAAGCGCGCAGGCGATACCGTTTCTCGGCATCTTCGACAAAATCCAACCGCTAAAAAGCCGCTGTACGGTTGACGTCTCCGTTCAACAACACGGCGGCATCGGAAAAAGGGCTGTCAGTTTTCCCATCGACCCGGCAGGATTTCGCCGAAACCGCTGTAAGGTCACAACAATCTACCGAAATCTTCTTCACTTCAGCATACAAACGCAGCCGGTGACTTTTAGGCTCTGCGACGGTGAAGCGCGGAGAGAGCCATGAACGCCATCGAAATTCTGGAGCGTCTTGTCGGCTTTCCCTCGGTCGTCGGAACCGCCAATGGCGATATTGCCGGATGGATTGCCGATTATCTGCGAAGCCACGGCGCGAAGGTCTCGCTGCTTGCCGGCCCGGAAGGGGACCGCGCCAATCTCTTTGCGAGCTTCGGCCCGACGGATGCCAGCGGATACATCCTGTCCGGCCACATGGATGTGGTGCCCGCCGGGGAGCCGGAATGGTCCTCCGACCCCTTTGCGCTCAGAGCCGAGGGCGAGCGTCTTTACGGCCGAGGCACCACCGACATGAAAGGTTTCCTTGCCACGGTTCTCGCCGCGGCGCCGGCATTTGCGCAGATGTCACTGAAGCGGCCGGTTCACATCGCGTTTTCCTATGATGAGGAGGCGGGCTGCCGGGGTGTGCCCCATCTGATCGCCGCTTTGCCGGATCTTTGCGCAAAACCAGCGGGCGCGATCATCGGTGAGCCGAGCAATCTGCGCGCTGTGCGTGCTCACAAGGGCAAGGCAGCCGCACGCATCACCATTCGCGGCCGCTCCGGCCATTCCTCACGGCCCGATCAGGGCGTCAACGCGATCCATCTCATGACAGGCATCATGGCAAAGGCGGTGGAAACTGCCCAAGCCCTCACGCAGGGCCCCTTCGAAGGCACGTTCGAGCCGCCTTACTCCTCCCTGCAGATCGGCACCGTAAATGGCGGGCAGGCGATCAATATCGTCCCGGACCTGTGCACCATCGAAGTGGAAGCACGGGCCATTTCCGGTGTATCGCCGCTCGCCCTGCTCGAGCCATTGCGTGAGAGCGTCGAGAGGCTTGCAGCCAACGGGACAGACGTTCAATGGGCACCGATGAGCGACTACCCTGCGCTTTCGCTTGCCGCTGACGCGCCGCTCGTCAACCTCATGGAGCAGCTGACAGACGCGCCGTGCATTGACGCCGTCAGCTACGGTACGGAAGCCGGACTTTTTCAGGCTGCCGGTATCGACGCCATCATTTGCGGTCCGGGCGACATCGGCCGCGCCCACAAACCGGATGAATATATCACCACCACAGAACTGTCCGCCTGCCAGTCGCTGCTGGAAAGGCTTGCCCATCGATGTGCGGCCTGAACCTTCGAAAACCGGATTTCACATGACGTTCTTGTTTAACTCAGATGCCAGGCGCGGCAAGATTTTCAGGCAGGCTCTTGCCCGTGATCTGCCCGACCTTCCCTTTTCGATTGAGCCACAGACCGTCGATCCGGATGTGGTGCGCTATCTCATTACCTGGACCGTGCCCGATGATATCGGCCGTTACCGCAATCTCGAAATCCTGTTTTCCATCGGCGCGGGTGTCGATCAGTTCCAGATCAATGCGGTTCCTGCCCATGTGAAGGTCGTGCGCATGGTGGATGAAGGCATCATCCGCATGATGCAGGAATATGTGAGCTTTGGCGTGCTTGCGCTGCATCGCAACATGCCCGCCTATCTGGATCAGCAACGTCAGAAATTGTGGAAGGCCCTGCCCCAGCCACAGGCCGAAGAGCGTCGGGTCGGAATTCTCGGCCTCGGCATGCTGGGCGTTGCGGCGCTTGAGCGGCTGAAACCGTTCGGTTTTCCGCTTTCCGGCTGGAGCCGCTCGCCACGTGTGATCGACGGCGTCACCTGCCACCATGGCGAAGCGGGATTGAATGATATCCTCGCGACAAGTGATATTCTCGTTTGCCTGCTGCCACTCACGGACCAAACCGTGGGCCTGCTGAACCGGCATCGCCTAGCCATGATGCCTGAAGGCGCGGGACTGGTTCACGCCGGGCGCGGCAAACAGCTGGATCATGATGCGCTCATCGAGGCGCTGGACAGCGGCATGCTTTCGGGCGCGGTCATTGACGTCACCGAACCCGAACCGTTGCCACAGGACCACCGCTTCTGGACTCATCCGAAGATTTTGCTGACGCCGCATATCGCCAGCGTCACACAGCCCCACTCCGCAGCCCGCACCGTCATCGAAAACATCAAGCGGTATGAGGCCGGCGAACCGCCGCTTGGCCTCGTCGACCGCGCCCGCGGCTATTGATCATCTGTTCCAAGAAAGGACCTCCTCATGTCACTCCTCAAGACGCTCGATACCAGACCCACCTTCGAACCAAAGGCTTCGAAAGCCCTGCCAGAGCGCCTGATCTCCGGCGATCCTTCCTTCAAGACCTGGCCACTGGACGAGGCCCGCGACGGCACCGTGCACACCGGCATATGGGAAGCGACTCCAGGCGAGAGCCGCTCGATCAAGGGTGAAACCTTCGAGTTCTGCCACATTCTTGAAGGTGTCGTCGAGATCACTCCGGATGGCGGCGAACCGCTGCGCTATACGGCAGGGGACAGTTTCGTCATGAAGCCCGGTTTCGTTGGCGTGTGGAAGACGATCGAGACCGTGCGAAAGATCTACGTCACCGTGACCGGTTGAGTTGACGTTTTGAATTCCCGGTGTGGGCCGAACTGGTTTGCATCCGGGAACTTCACCACGGATGGACGCACCGAAGATTGCACTGTCCGTCAGTGGCAAAACAGGATTTTCGTTCACCGCCCCCGCAGCAGTCGGCCGATGCTGCTTGCCACCAGGGATTAGCTTGAGGCGTATCCACAGAGGGTTTCAGATGTCGCTGAGCTTCGATCCAGAGAGAATTTCCTTGCCGATCGGCCACTTCATCGGCGGCAGGCTGATTCCGGCCGAAACCGGTATCGACATGCACCGCCCCTCGGATGGCGTGGGCTATGCCGGTTGCCCCAAGGCGGATGCATCGGTTGTCGATGAGGCCGTGCAGACGGCAAAGACAGCGCTCAAAAACAGCAACTGGGGTGGCGTTCGCCCGCGCGAACGAACCAAGGTCCTGCAACGCTGGGCCGATCTGATCGAGCAGGAAGCCGAGACGCTGGCTAAAATCGAGGCGCTGTCCTCGACAAGGCCCGTGGGTCAGCTGATTTCAGGCGACATTGCCGTCACCGCCGAACAAATTCGCTTCTTCGCAGAATTCGCCGACAAGGAAGGCGGCGATCTCGTGCCGACCGACGATACGAGCCTCGGCATGATCATGACTGAACCCTACGGGGTCGTCGGCGCCATCACGCCTTGGAATTTCCCGGTCTCCATGGCTGGCTGGAAGCTCGGCCCCGCGCTTGCCGCCGGCAACGCCGTGGTGCTGAAACCGTCCGAAATGACCCCCTTTTCCAGCATATTCATGGCTCAGCTGGCGATCAAGGCCGGGCTCCCCGCCGGCCTCATCAATATCGTTCTGGGTGACGGGCCGGTCACTGGCAATGCCATTACCGGACATCCCGACATCGCCAAGGTCAGCTTCACCGGCTCCACAGCCGCTGGCGCCGCCATCATGGCCAATGTCGCCCGCACCGGTATCAAGCCCATGACGCTGGAGCTTGGCGGAAAGAGCCCGCAAATCGTCTTTGCCGATGCGGATATCGAAAAGGCGGCGGCGGCCATTGCCGGCAATATTCTCTCCAACGCCGGGCAGGCCTGCGTTGCCGGCTCCCGCATCATTGTCGAAGAAAGCGCGGCGGATACCCTTTCCGCCGCGATCATCGCCCGCATGAAGGCGGTGAAGCCCGGCCCAACCTGGGACGAGGCCACCCAATATTCGCCTGTTATCTCCGAAGTGCAGCGCAAGCGTATCGACGGCATCGTGCAGGCGGCGATCGCCCATGGCGGCGAATGCCTGATCGGTGGCGCAATCATGGACGGCCCCGGCTATTTCTACCAGCCGACGCTGATTGCCAATGTCGACCAGAGTTCCCCTGCCGTGACCGAGGAAATCTTTGGTCCGGTGCTGACGCTGCAGACGTTCCATACGGAAGAGGAGGCTCTGGCGCTTTCCGATCATCCGACCTACGGTCTGGCCGCTGGTCTTTTCAGCCGCGACGTCTCGCGTGTCCTGCGCTTCTCACGCGCCATTCAGGCGGGCACGATCTGGGTCAACCGGTATGGCCGGTCGCGCGACCATATTTTGCCGACGGGCGGGTACAAGCGTTCCGGCATCGGCAAGGATCTTGGGCGCGAGGCCTATCTCGCCAACCGTAAGAGCAAAAGCGTCCTCATCGGACTGTAACAGGGGAATTCTCTTGAAAACGCATCGCATCGCACTCATTCCCGGGGACGGCATCGGCAAAAGCGTCACTGATGCCGCATGGCAGGTACTGAACGCCGCAGCCAAGTCGTCCGGTTTTGCGCTCGAGGGCACGGAATTTCCCTGGTCCTGCGCCTTCTACAAGGAAACCGGGGCGATGATGCCGAAGGACGGCATCGAAACGCTGCGCGGCTTCGACGCCATCATGCTCGGCGCAGTGGGCTGGCCGGCGGAAGTGCCTGACTCTGTGTCGCTGCACGGTCTGCTGCTGCCCATCCGCAAGGCTTTCGTGCAATATGCCAATATCCGTCCGCACCGGCTACTATCAGGCGTGCAGGGGCCCTTGAAAGCCGATGGCTTCGATATTCTCTGCATTCGCGAAAATACGGAAGGTGAGTATTCCGGCGCCGGCGGCCGCGTGCATCAGGGCACGGAGGACGAGGTGGCTGTCGAAACATCGATCTTCACCCGCAAGGGCGTGGAACGGATTTTGCGCTTCGGTTTCGAACAGGCGCAAAAGCGCCGCGGCAAGCTCGCCTCTATCACCAAGTCCAATGCCCAGAAATATTCGATGGTGTTCTGGGACGAGGTGACCCACAAGCTCGCGGCAGAATATCCTGATGTCGATGTGACCAGCTACCACATCGACGCCATGGCGGCGCGCATGGTCATGGCGCCGGAAAGCCTCGATGTCGTGGTCGCCTCCAACCTCTTCGGCGATATTCTGACCGATCTCGGTGCGGCCATTCAGGGCGGCCTCGGTTTTGCCGCTTCCGCCAATATCAGTCCCGACCGCAGCGCGCCCTCGATGTTCGAGCCGGTGCATGGCTCTGCGCCTGACATCGCCCATCTCGGCATCGCCAACCCCATCGCCGCCATCTGGTCCGGAGCGATGATGCTGGAGCATCTTGGCGAAAAGGATGCGGCAGCAAAGATCATGACGGCGCTGGAAACGGCGACTGGTCGCGGCATCGGCACGGTGCCGGGCAAGGACAAGACGGACACCATCACCGCCGCGGTTGTCGCGGCACTCGACTGATTTCGGAGACTTATGATGCAGGGCTTGAAGGACAAGGAACTCTTTCGCCAGACGGGCTTCATCGGCGGCGCATGGAAAGCGGCGGCGTCGGGCAAGGCGGTGGACGTCGTCGATCCGGCGACGCAGGCGGTGATCGGCACCGTTCCTGACATGGACGGCACGGAAACGCGCGCGGCCATCGAGGCCGCCAATGCCGCCTTTGCGCCCTGGAAAAAGAAAACCCACGCGGAGCGTGCGGCGCTGCTTGAAAGATGGTTTGCGCTGATGATCGAGAATATCGACGATCTCGCACTGATCCTGACCACCGAACAGGGCAAACCCCTTGACGAAGCCAAGGGCGAAATCCGCTACGGCGCATCCTTCGTCAAATGGTTTGCGGAAGAGGCCCGGCGCATCGGCGGCGGCACCATTCCCTCACCTACGCCCGACAGGCGCATCGTTATCCTGAAAGAACCGGTCGGTGTCTGCGGCATCATCACGCCGTGGAATTTCCCCAATGCCATGATCACCCGCAAGGTCGCGCCCGCACTCGCAGCGGGCTGCACCGTGGTTATCAAGCCCTCGGAATTCACCCCCTATTCGGCGCTGGCGCTTGGCGTTCTCGCAGAGCGGGCCGGCATCCCGGCAGGGGTCATCAACATTGTCACCGGCATGCCGACAGATATCGGCAATGAAATCATGGCCAACGAGACGGTTCGGAAAATTTCCTTCACCGGTTCCACCCGCGTTGGCTCGCTTTTGATGCGCGGCGCAGCCGACAGCATCAAGCGCCTGTCGCTGGAACTCGGCGGCAATGCGCCCTTCATCGTTTTTGACGACGCCGATCTCGATCTTGCGGTTGAGGGCGCGCTCCTCTCGAAGTTCCGCAATGGCGGCCAGACCTGTGTTTGTGCCAACCGCCTTCTTATCCAATCCGGCGTGTATGACGCCTTTGCGAAAAAACTGGCCGATCGCGTCGATGCGATGCGGGTCGGCCCTGGAACCGAGGCAGGCGTCTCCATCGGGCCGATGATCAACGAACCGGCCATCGCTAAAATCCGTGCGCATGTTGACGACGCCGTATCAAAGGGCGCGACAATCATCACCAAGCCGCGCCAACTGCCGGAAGGCCCGCAATATACCGCACCCGTGGTCCTGACGGGCGCTACCACGGCCATGCAACTGGCCAGCGAAGAGACATTCGGGCCCGTCGCACCGCTTTTCCGCTTCGAAACGGAAGAGGAAGCGCTCGCCATCGCCAACGGTACGCCGTTCGGCCTCGCCGCCTATTTCTACACTGAAAGTCTCAAGCGCGCCTGGCGCGTGGGTGAAGCCCTGGAATTCGGCATGGTTGGCCTCAATACCGGCCTCATCTCCACCGAAGTCGCCCCCTTCGGCGGCGTCAAACAATCCGGGCTTGGCCGCGAAGGTGCACAGGTTGGCATT
This sequence comes from Agrobacterium sp. DKPNP3, assembly GCF_052686535.1. NCBI lineage: Bacteria > Pseudomonadati > Pseudomonadota > Alphaproteobacteria > Hyphomicrobiales > Rhizobiaceae > Agrobacterium > Agrobacterium sp. DKPNP3. Next base: position 19,923 of record NZ_JBQYSN010000085.1, read on the forward strand.
GAGGAATATCTGGAAACAAAGGCTTTCCACATCGGCGGCCTCCCCTGATCCCCATTTTCTCCCCGCCTAAAGGGCCGCGCTGCGGCCCTTCTTTTTTCGAGAAACGCACACCGTCTATCTGTCTCGAAAGACACGCGCAGGAACATGGTGTCCACGAGAGGATTCGAACCTCCGACCCCAGGATTCATACCACTTCGGCTTTCGCCGCCGCTTGCGCGTTCGTGGTCTGGACTGTCCCTTCACCATTGGCACTGATGCCGTTAGGTGCTGCCCGTCCAGTCTCTACACACTTCCCCGAATTTCTCCGGGGCTTGGCTCGGGATTGGCATGCTGGAAGCCCAGCGAAGCGTTCCCCGACTTTGAGCAGTTTGATTGTATAGGTTTCCCAGTACAACCCCCAATTAAGGAATCCTGTGCTCTATCCTGCTGAGCTACGTGGACACACACGATTTTCAATAGCTCACACGAGCTAACCGGGCAACCGCTCATTTCGAAAAACGGCGATCAGTCAACAGCCGGGATTGGATATGCCGAAATGACGGAACTCATGGCCGCGACCGCGGCTGGAGCCATCGCGACAAGCTGACATTATTTGCGGTCGGTTCTCATCGCGATCCTGCGAATAGGCGCCGTACAATTGACCGACGAAGTAGGCGTCGCAGCGTTGCGACGCCCTCTTTCCACTGATAGACCTTCAGAACTTGACGCCAAGGCCAACCTTGACGACGTGTTCAGTGACGTCACCGGTCGAAGTGATTGGGCCGGTTTGGTAGGTTTCCTTGCCGAAGTCGTTGTAACGATATTCCACGCGTCCAAACAGGTTGTTGGTGAACGCGTAGTCCACACCTGCACCAACCGTCCAGCCGTGCAATACCTTGCTGTCTGCGCCAAACGGCGCTTTGACTTCGCTGTCAGTTGCCGCGTATCCAGCGGCGGTATAGATCAGCGCCCGGTCGATCGCGTATCCGGCGCGCAGACGCGCAGAACCGTTCAGGCCTGACGAGACCTCGCTGGTGACGATGGTTTTGTCGCCCCAGGCGTAGCCGAGATCGCCCTCGACGCCGAGAATCACGGAGGGAGCAACTTCAGAATTGTAGCCCACGAAGCCAGAAAAACGACCGCCGTCAAAGTCGTGCTTCGTGGTGACACCAAAAGTTGTCGACTTGACCCGGTTCTGGCCGTAGCCCGCAGACGCGCCGAGATAAACACCATCCCAGGAAAAGGCGGGCGCAACGTCGTTGACAACAGGTGCGGACGGAATGTCGCTGACCGCGTCTGCGGCTGCAGCCAGACCGTAAGAAACGCCTAACATGGCGAACGCGAAAAATGATTGTTTCAACATGCGATAGCTCCTTGAAAATAACTCCCGCTCACCTGCGGATCGCGATTTTCGCGACCGGGAACGCAGAACTGTGACGGGGTTTTACGCACCCATAGATTGAAGCACATCATGGTTAAATTCCCGTAAATCGCCACAGTAGAGAGGCTACACTGGCCGTATTCCTGTGAATGCCAGCGGTATCCCAAAATATAAGTTAGGGTTTATGCGATCGCCTGGAGGTGGTTGCGGCGCTTCACCCAAAACTGGTATTCAGCCGCCTGCCACATGGCGGGCGCGATAACCCACCCTGGTTGCGAAAGCTCCGGTATCACGTCGCGGTTAACCCGCACTCTGACGTTCCCCAGCACGCCCGCGTGGCATCAGGTCGAAATTCGGTCCCAATTTCTGCTAGAGTCGGGCCTCCGAGATTCGACGTCAGGACAGACCGTATAATGAAAAGACGACTATTGCTTCTTGCGGCTGGGCTGATTTCCATTCCAGTGGCGGCTTCGGCGCATCCGCACATTTTTGCGGAAGCCCGCATGGAAATCGTCGAGGGGCCGAATGGCACCGTTCAGGAAGTACGCAACATCTGGCGTTTTGACGAGATGTTCTCCGCAAGCGTGGTGATGGATTACGACAAGAACAGCGACCTGAAGCTGGACAAGGACGAGCTGGCCGAGATCGGCAATACGGTCAAGGAATCGCTTGCCGAATATTCCTTTTACACCTTCATCACCGACAACGGGAAACCGGTGGAGTTTTCCAAGCCCGATACCATTCATGTCGACTACAAGGACCAGCAGATCCTGATGTTCTTCTCGGTGAAGCCAGTGAAACCGCTTGCCGTCAAGGGCAAGCTCAGTTTCGGCGCCTGGGATCCGACCATGTATACGGCGATCGATTTCGCCAAGGACAGCGATATCGCCACACAGGGCAAGGATCTGAATGCCTGCAAGCACCATATCGTTCGCCCTGACCCCGACGAAGTGATCTCGCAGAACCAGAGTTCGCTGACCGACGCCTTCTTCAACGATCCGACGGGCACCGACATGACCAAGCTCTTCGCCACCCGGCTGGAGATATCATGCTGAGCCGCAGGGCAAGCCTTGCCGCCGTTGCCATCGG
>NZ_JBQYSN010000086.1:0-22351 GCF_052686535.1 Agrobacterium sp. DKPNP3
CGTGGAACCGGTGAACATGACGCCCGCCGTCAGCGGCGATCGGACAAGTGCTGCCCCCGTCTTGCCGTCGCCCGGCAGAAGCTGCACGGCGTCTTGCGGAACCCCTGCCTCATGCAGGAGGCGTACGCCCTGCGCGGCGATCAGCGGCGTTTCTTCAGCGGGCTTTGCGAGAACCGGATTGCCGGCAACCAGCGCCGCCGTCACCTGACCGATGAAGATGGCGAGCGGGAAGTTCCACGGGCTGATGCAGACGACCGGGCCAAGCGGCGCTTCGCCGGCCTTGAGGTTTTTACGGGCTTCCCCGGCATAGTACCGCAGGAAGTCGATCGCCTCACGCACCTCGGCAATGGCGTTCGGCATGGATTTGCCGGCTTCGCGCATGATGAGGCCGAGCAGTGCAGGCATTTCGGCCTGCATGGCGTCTGCTGCGCGTTCCAGGCAGGCGGCGCGTTCGTTGACCGGGGTTGAGGGCCAGCCAGAGGCCGCGGCCCGCTGCATGGCCTCTTCGACGTCGGCTTGCGTCGGTTCGGTGACATAGCCGACGATATCATTATGGTCACCAGGGTTGCGAACCGGGCGGGTTTCGCCGTTCGCCTGTGGGGCGGCGGCCTTCCACTCCTTTGTTGCGCCCGCCTTCAGCGTTTCATTGAGGGCGGAAAGCGTCGTTTCGCTGGAGAGGTCAAGGCCCGAAGAATTTTTCCGTTCCGGGCCGAACAGGCCGTCAGGGGCTGCAATACGATCGTGGCGTGCGCCGGGAACGGCATAGGACTTGACGACCGCGACCGGGTCTTCCAGCAGGGAATCCACCGGCACGGCAGGATCGGCAATGCGGTTGACGAAGGACGAATTCGCACCGTTTTCCAACAGGCGGCGGACAAGATAGGCCAGCAGCGTCTCATGGGTACCGACGGGGGCATAGAACCGGCAGGGCCGGTCGAGCTTCTTTTTGCCGACGACTTCGCTGTAAAGCGGTTCGCCCATGCCGTGCAGGCATTGGAACTCGTAGTCGCCGGGTTTGAAGTCAGGGCCGGCGAGATGGTAGATCGTCGCCATGGACTGCGCGTTATGGGTCGCAAACTGCGGGAAGATGACGTCGCGCGCGGCGAGCAGCTTGCGGGCGCAGGCAATGTAGGAGACATCGGTGTGCACTTTCCGGGTAAAGACCGGGAAGTCCTCCAGACCCTCCACCTGCGCGCGCTTGATTTCCGCGTCCCAATAGGCGCCCTTGACGAGACGCACCATGATACGGCGGCCCGAACGGCGGGCAAGATCGATGATGTAATCCAGAACGAAGGGGCAGCGACGACCATAGGCCTGCACGACGAAACCGAGGCCATCCCAGCCTGCGAGGTCCTTGTCGAGCGCCAGCTCTTCCAGAAGATCGAGTGAAAGCTCAAGCCGGTCGGCTTCTTCCGCATCAATGTTGAGGCCGATGTCATATTTTTTGCTGAGCAGCATCAGCGATTTCACGCGGGGCAAAAGTTCCGCCATTACGCGTTCGGCCTGCGAGCGGGCGTATCGCGGGTGAAGCGCCGAAAGCTTGATGGAAATGCCTGGCCCACCGTAGATACCACGACCGGCAGAGGCCTTGCCGATGGCGTGAATGGCGTTTTCATAATCCTTATAATAGCGCTCGGCATCCCTGGCGGTGGTCGCCGCCTCGCCCAGCATGTCATAGGAATATTGAAAGCCCTGCTCCTCCAGCGGCTTCGACCGCTTGATCGCTTCGCCGATGGTCTCGCCGGTCACGAATTGTTCGCCCATCATGCGCATGGCCATGTCGACGCCGCGGCGGATAACGGGTTCGCCGGCCCGGGCAATCAGCTTCGTCAGAGCGGCCGACAGCCCGCTGTCGTTGACGGTCGAGGTGAGCTTTCCGGTAATGACAAGGCCCCAGGTGGCTGCATTGACGAAGAGCGAGCGCCCTCCGCCGATATGGGACTTCCAGTCACCGCGGGCGATCTTGTCGCGGATCAGTGCATCGCGGGTAGCGGTGTCTGGAATGCGCAGCAGTGCCTCGGCAAGGCACATCAGCGCCACACCTTCATGGCTTGACAGTGAATATTCCTGCACCAGCCCCTCGACGCCCGTGCCCTTCGTTTTGGCGCGCAGGGCTTCGATGAGTTTGCGGGCGGTGGCGCGAATGGCTTTCGCCTCATCAGCCGTTACCGTCGCTGCCTCGATCAACGGCGCCATGCATTCTTCTTCGGCACGGCGATAAGCCGCCGTGATCGCCTTGCGCAGGGGGCTCTGCTCGCGCACTGCCGGCGCGAAATTCTGGAAGATACCATCCGCCACTACACCGGCGTTGCTTGCACCATCGGCCATTCTTAAAATCCTGATAACGCTGTTGAAGGCAGATCGTCGGCGGTAGCGTTTCCTCCGCCCGCCGCCTGTCATCCTTGGTCACACAATATCACCGCCGCAAAAATTGCTATGGCTTTATTTTCAGGATAGAAAAGGCAATATGAACTTTTATCAATCGAGATTGGCGTTAAATAGGATGGCAAATACTCAAAAAACAGACGGTCTGGATCATTTCGATCTCAAGATTCTCGAGGCGCTCAGCGAAGATGGCCGCATGTCCGTACTGCAACTCTCGAAAAGAGTCGGTCTTTCAAAGACCCCGTGCCAGACGCGGCTGAAGCGACTGGTGGATGACGGGTACATCCTCGGCTTCCGCGCCATGCTCAATCCGCAGAAACTGGGCGTCGATCACATCGCCTTTGCCGAGGTGAAACTTTCTGACACGCGGGAAAAAGCGCTGGAAGAGTTCAACACCGCGGTGCGCAAGATCAAGGAGGTCGAAGAGTGCCATATGATTGCAGGAGCCTTCGACTATCTTCTGAAGGTCCGCACCAGCGATATCCGCAAATACCGACGGGTTCTCGGCGAGAAAATATCAAGCCTTCCGTCCGTCGCAAACACATCCACCTTCGTGGTGATGCAGTCGGTTAAGGAAACCGGCATATAGCGCCCAACGAGAAACGGGCAGACGCCCGCCTGCCCGTTCAATAGGTTAGGTATCGTTCGCTCACCGCGCCGTAGCAGCGGCGGTCACTGCCGTCATTTGCGCGTCAGGACCGAACTCATTCTCGTTTTCGATGCCAAGCAGCTCCTGGAGGCGCAATCGGGCGCGACTGACACGGCTCTTGATCGTCCCGACAGGGCAACCGCAGATCTCTGCCGCTTCCTCGTATGCGAAGCCCGAGGCGCCGATCAGCAGAATGGCCTCGCGCTGATCATCGGGCAGTTTCGCGAGCGCAGAGCGGAAGTCCTGAAGATCGACTGATCCATGCTGTTCGGGCGGTACGGACATGCGGGCGGTATAGACCCCATCGGTGTCCTGTACTTCTCGACCCGACTTGCGGATTTGGCTGTAGAATTCGTTGCGCAGGATTGTTACCAGCCATGCCCGCATATTGGTGCCCGGCTGATAGCTGTCCTGTTTCGCCCACGCCTTCATGATCGTGTCCTGCACAAGGTCGTCAGCACGATCTCTGGAGCGAATGAGTGAAATTGCGAAGGCGCGAAGATTTGGCAGCGCCGCCAGCATTTCCCTTTTGAAATTATATTCTGTCTTCTCCGGCTCTTTCGCCATCATTCCCCCGAAGCCTTCACGTTGGCTTTGCTTTCGGCTTCATCGAGTTTTTCGAGAAGATCGAGGAACTTGTCAGGGATGCCCTCGTCCTGGACGGCATCGTAAAGCTCCCTGAGCTTACGGGAAATCACCGCCCGCCCGGAGTGCGGAACCTGGGGGGCGGCCGGATTATCCGGCTGGTCTTGGTCCGATTGAAAAATGCTCATAACGTCCGGTATTCCTTTTGTGTCAGGCTCAGAATGCGCGACGAAAAAAATAGTTCCGGGGCTCTGGAACTTTTTTTTGGGCATGTGCGTTATTATCTCAGGTTTGCGCTGCAAGCCGCATGAAAGGGGAGAATTCCATGTCAGTTTCTACACGCATCGCACCGCACCTGCCATATCTTCGCAGGTTCGCGCGTGCCGTTTGCGGCTCACAATCGACCGGCGATGCCTATGTTGCGGCAACGCTTGAGGCGCTCATTGCCGACATCAGCATCTTTCCGCAGACAAGCAACGATCGCGTTTCGCTTTATCAATTGTTCGTGTCGATCTTTAGTTCCGTCACCATCAACATTAAGGCCGATGAAAATCTGTCAGGATGGGAAAAACGCGCCTCGGCGAACCTCTCCGCCGTGCCGCCGCTTGCCCGTCAGGCTTTTCTTTTGACCACCGTCGAAGAATTCACGCCATCTGAAGCTGCGGAAGTCCTGAAGGTCTCGGAAGACCAGATTGGCAAGCTGATCGACGAGGCGGCCTCTGAAATCGCCCGCCAGGTCGCGACCGACATCATGATCATCGAGGATGAGCCTCTGATCGCCATGGATATCGAGCAGATGGTTACCGATCTTGGCCATCGCGTCACCGGCATCGCCCGTACTCATACGGAAGCGCTTGATCTTTTCCATCGCACACAGCCGAAGATGATCCTGGCGGACATCCAGCTCGCCGATGGCAGTTCCGGTCTGGATGCCATGAAGGACATTTTGCAGATGACCACCCTCCCGGTGATCTTCATTACGGCATTCCCCGAACGTCTTCTGACAGGCGAGCGGCCGGAGCCGACCTTCCTCGTCACGAAGCCGTTCAATCCGGACATGGTAAAAGCGCTTATCAGCCAAGCTCTGTTCTTCAATGAAAGCTCACGCGTCGCGGCGTGAAAGTTGCCGAAACCGCGGATTAACCGGGAACCAGTCTGGTGCCCGGACGTTGGCGGTTACGGTCGTGGGACTGCGCCACGACTTTCTGCAAGGAGATGAATTTGCATCGGCTGGCATGGCATAACGCGGATAGGGACGAAAGCGAACTTCACGATTCGCTCGTCCTTGCCTTGCTCGATTCGGGCGAGACGGTCATGTTGCAGGACTGGAACCGCGATTACATTTTCGTGGCCAACCTGCCTGACATCTGGAAAATTCCGGCCGATTCACGTCCTACCGATGAAAATCTTTTCGGTACTGATCTCTCCGTACGGCTCGGCGAGCTGAAAAAGGATATGAAGACGGCAGGCAGCCGTGGCATGCTAGAAGTGAATGCCGGTCATGACCGCGTCTTCCAGTTTCAGATCCACTCCACGCTTAACCAAGCGAACCAGATGGTGATGAAAACCACCATCCGCGAGGTGACGGCGGAAAGGCGTCGTGAGCAGCTTTTACGATCGCTGCTTCGGGAAGTCAGCCATCGCTCCAAGAACCTGCTGGCAATCATTCAGAGCCTTGCCGGGCAAACGGCCCGTTTCAGTCTCACCAAGGATGATTTCCTTCGCAAGTTCCGGGGCAGGCTGCATGCACTCGCCCAAAGTCAAGATCTCATCACGGATTCCGATTGGAGGGGTGCGCGTATATTCGAGCTGCTTCGTCAGCAGTTCGACCTTTACGTCCCCGAATACCCCAACCTGATCCACATGGAGGGCGAAAACCTCCTGCTCAACCCGAACGGTGCACTTTACATCGGGCTCGCCTTCCACGAGCTCGTTGTCAACACCGTCAGCCACGGCGGTAATCTTGCCTTCCATCCGCCCATTGCGCTTCAATGTCGCCAGGAAGACGAGTTTTACATCGTTGAATGGAACGAGCCAATGACGCCCTCGAAAGACCCGTCCGAGGCACGGCGCGGCAGCTTCGGAAGCGTTGTGCTGGAAAAGGTGGTGCCGTCTGCCCTCGGCGGAACCGCTGAGTATCATCTTACACCCGAGCGGATCGTCTACCGGCTCAAATTTCCCTCACGCGACATGGACGGCTGAAACCTGGAGCTTGGTAGCGGAAAACAGCCTGCTCCAAGTTTGCCAAAATAAAAAATAGCACGGCTCGTGAAAGAGCCGTGCTATTATTAGGACAGGTTTTCAGGGGCGAAACCTGTTTATTTCGGGCCAAGCTTCAGGCGGGGACGGGGGAATTGCTTGGCCTGCAGTAACAACACGCCTGAACGAAATCGGTTCCACGAAAATTCTTTTTTTTGACAAGACGCAGAAACCCCGACTTCAGCGGACTTGCGCCTCGTCATAGGGCGTGTCTGTCTGTTCCGATCGTTTCGGCGTAAAATAGCGCATCGGGGCCTCCAGTGACCATTCGAACCCCGTCGCCCGATATGTCGTTATCACCTGGCCGCCGAACGCGCCTTCTGCATGCCTCTTTATGACCGTTGTGCCAAAACCTTTCCGACTCGGTTCGCTGGCCGCGGGGCCGCCTGTTTCCGTCCAGGCCAGATGAATCATCTGCCGCCCGTCCTTATCATGCAGCCGCCAGCGGATCGTAATAGTCCCGGATGGGACCGAGAGCGCGCCGTATTTGATGGAGTTCGTCGTCAGCTCGTGCACAACCAGACCGAAATTCTGGGCGGCCTCGGGGGAGAGCATGAAATCATCACCCTCAAGCGTGACCCGTTGCGCTACCGAGCCGAAAACTTCGAGGTGTGTCTCGATAAGCTTGTGAATGGGCAAGCCCTGCCACTGAACCTCCGCCAGTGCCCTTATCGACATTCCGAGGCCGCGCAGACGGTGGTCCACTTCTTTCTGAAATTCGGGAATGCTTTTATTTTCCCGCCCCAGTTGCCGTATCATTGCCTGAACAAGCGTCAGGATATTCTTGGAACGATGAACCAGCTCGTGCAGCAGCAATTGCAGGCGCTCTTCCGACTGACTTCTGTCGAAGGATGCGTTGGAAAGCGCATAGGCGACCTGATTGGCTTCCTTGATCTTCGTATCGACGGGCGCGACAATCTCGCCTTCGCCGATCCGCTCCGCCATGCGTGTCAGGTCGCGGATAGAGCTGCGCAGCTGCCGCCCGACGAGATAAGCACCGCCGATCGCGATCAGCACCAGCACAAGGCTGCCGATCATCATCTGACGCCAGGTGTCGATGAGCGCGGCCTGACTGGCGGCCATTGGGCCCCACATCACCGTCCTCCATTGCCATCCGGGCAATTGGGCATAGGCGTAAAGATTGCCTTTACCGTCAAGAAGGTTGCCGCTGAACGCCTGCATTTCGGTAAGCAGGTCTGCGTTGAAAAAAGGCTTGCCGACCTCGGCCTGGTCCTGCGACGTGGAGGTGACGACGCGGTTGTTTCCATCGATAATCGCGACCGCCCAGTTTCGTGGCAGGTTCTCCGTGGAGATCAGCCGGCTGAGATCGCTCGCATTCTGTGTCAGGATCAGCGCGTCCCCCGCCGCATGCAGTTCTTCATCAAGCGGGAGGGTGACATTGAAAACCCACTCTTTGCTGATGTTGCCGAAAAAAATGTCAGATACGGTGATGCGACGGGCGTCGGCTGCCTTGGCGAGATTTGCCCCCTCAGGCACCCTGCTGAGAGGCTGACCGTAGGCAACTCGGGTGTTGAGCCGCTGCTGCCCATCCTTTGTTGCCAGAATGGCATAAAGCCCGTCCTTGGTCAGACTGTCAGCGACCCGTCCCTGGAATGCCGCTAGATTTCCGCTTTCCAGTTCAGGAAACTGTGAAAGAAGATTGAGCGAGGTGGCGATTTCCTGGAGGCGGCGATCGATGTTGCGGGAAACGGTGCGCACATCCTCGATCGTTTCCCTTTGCAGGTCATCGCGTTTCTCTGCTTCCAGCCTCATCGTGAGGTAACCGACGAAAAGGATCAGCGGCAGCGTCGTTACGGTTGCCATGACCACCAGATAGGTGCCGATCGAGGCTGTGGGGAAAAAATTCGCGCCGCGCCGACGCAAAGCCGAGACTATGTTCATCAGTCTGTTGCCGGGTCGAGGCATGTGAAAACTCCGGCATTTATCCCTTTGTTACACATGGATAATAGCGCGCGACGGCTCATTAGCAATGGCTGATTTTTTACCTTGTGATGTTGTGGTTCACGACATCTCCCGAAGCCGTGATCGGAAAAATCGGAACTATTTTAACAACCATGCCGTTTGCCAGTCGAACCGGTCGAGGAGCGGAGGAAATGTCCCCGCCGGCCAGTTGAGAACGATGAAAGGAAGGTACGAAAATGACCAAGAAACTCGCAACTCTGTTTACCGCCGCTCTGATGGGTACCACCGCTTTCGCGCCGCTTGCCATCGCTCAGGGAACGACGCAGCCGGCACCGGCAACCCCCGGCGCAACCGAGCCGGCAAACCCTTCTGCTACACCGATGACCCCTTCCGCCCCGACGGCTGGTGACACCGCTGCTGCAACCACCGGCGGCGCCTACATCACTCAGCAGGGTGAAAATCAGGTGAGCGCGAACGACTATATCGGCAAGTCCGTTTACACTGGCGCCGATGAAAGCATCGGTAACGTGACAAACCTCATCATGGAACAGGATGGCGGTCTGGTCGCAGCCGTCATCGGCGTTGGTGGCTTCCTCGGAATCGGCGCAAAGGACGTCGCCGTTCCCATGGAGAAGATCACGATGACCCGTAACGTCGAGGACGGCACCATTCGCCTGACGACGACCGAAACGGCAGAAACGCTGAAGGCCGCGCCCGAGTTCAAGACCCTCGAGCAGAAGGCCAGTGAGCAGAATGCTGCTGCACCGGCGACGCCCGACGGCACGACGACTTCCGCCACCAAGCCCTGATAAGGTTACCTGGGAGGCAAGAGCGGGACAGGCCTGAACTGGCAGTCCCGCGCGAGGCACCGACCGAAAGGTCGGTGCTTTTTTGTGCTCAGTCGCCAGCGTTGCGGGAGGAATGCCACGCCCAGGCGGACTTGATGATGTCGTGTAGCGTGTAACGCGGTTGCCAGCCGAGAACGTCCCGCGCCTTGTCGTTGTTGGCTACGAGGGTCGTCGAGTCCCCATCGCGGCGCTCCGTATACTCGACAGCGAAGGGACGGCCGGAAACTTCAGAAATGGCGGCCAGCAATTCCTTCACCGTGGTGCCAGTTCCGGTCCCGAGATTGAGCTCGACAGTCTCGCCGCCGCCGAGCAGGTAGTCCACCGCCCGCACATGCGCGTCGGCGAGATCGAGGATGTGGATATAATCGCGCACGCATGTGCCGTCGCGCGTATCGTAGTCGGTGCCGAACACCTTGAAGCCCTGTCGCCTGCCTAGCGCTGCCTCGATGGCAAGCGGGATCGCGTGGGTTTCAGGCTTGTGCCATTCACCGATGCGGCCTTCAAAGTCCGCGCCGGCGGCGTTGAAGTAGCGCAGCATTACCGAGCGCAGGCCTTTATAGGTGCTATAATCCTTCAGTGCCTGCTCTACGACCCACTTGGTGCGGCCGTAGGGGTTTATGGGCGCTTGGCGATGTGTCTCATCGATCGGCACCTGTTCAGGCAAACCATAGGTCGCGCAGGTGGAGGAGAAAACGAAGGCCGTCACGCCAGCGTCGATGGCGGCGGAAAGCAGGTTAAGAGATCCGATGACGTTATTGTCATAGAAGGCAACGGGCTGCTTGACGGATTCGCCGACTTCGATCAGCGCGGCGAAATGAAGGACCGCCTCAGGCTTATGTTTTGTGAAAACCTCGTCCAGCCGTGCCCGGTCGCGAATATCGCCCTGTTCAAATGGCCCCCAGCGGACAAATTCCTCGTGCCCGTTGGAAAGATTGTCGAAAACGACGGGTTCATAGCCTCTTTCAGAGAGCAGCAGGCAGGTGTGCGAACCGATATAACCGGCGCCGCCAACGACAAGAACTTTCTTCTTCATCAATTGCCTTTCAGAAAATTATGGACGCGCCCGAGACTGTATTTCACTGTGTTCAAAAAAGGGCGGCGAGGCGCGGGAAGCCCCAAGCCAATTTATCCTTCGCCGGTAACATAAAAAAAACCGCGCATCCATGGCTTGGATGCGCGGTCGGTTCGGTTCGCCTGCCAAGAAATCACTTGGTCTTTTTCGTACCTGCTCTTGTCGCGAGGAAACCCGCGGCGACTGCGACGGCAAGGGTGGCATAGGGCCGCGCCTGGATTGCGAGTGAAAGCAGAGATTGCAGAGCAAGCGGTGCCGCCGTCAAAGGCGCAGCGGCGGCAAGCGGAGAGATCGGCCTCGTGGCATAAACCCGGGGACGTTTCAGGATCGCAAGCGCGACCAACATGATGACGCCGAGAAGGAATGCCGCACCCGCAACAACGAGGGCCGCCGGTCCGGCCCCCACATGACGGGCAAGATAGATGGAGCCCGCCACCACCGCTGCGACGAAGGCGATGAGGAAAAATATCCCAGCAAGTACCGATAGTATTATGACAGACCGCAGTCGTCGGGTGACGACGCGGCCTTCACGCTGGGTCTCCCCCAGATAGACCAGCAATGCTTCAAGCATGAGCTTATCGACGCGTCAGGAGAGCGAGAACGAAGCCGACGCCAACGGCAATGCCGAGCGATTGCAACGGGTTCTTCTGGACCTGATCGGTAAGGTTGTCGTTCAGCGTCGAGATTTCGTTGCGGACGGTGTCGGCCATGTCGCTGGACGCAGAGATCGCATCGTCAGCGACGCGCGCTGCCTGCGCTTTCAGTTCATACGAAGCGCCAACGCCAAGCGCTTTCACACTCTTGGCAAGATTTGCCAGGTCTTCGCGAAGCTGGGAGAGCTGGGCTGCCACGTCGGCTGCATCACCGCTTTCGAGGGATTGCTGGATCTTGTCGTTAACGCTGCTACGCACGCTTGCCATGAGTAAAGTCCTTCCTGAACATCGTTGATCGGGGTTGCGACGTGTCAGAAACCGCCGCCGTTTAACTCTCGTTACGGCGGCAGAAACACCCGCCTGTCCGCGATGGAAACGCGCCCGCTTAGGCTTGGTTCCGTAACGTCATGTGTTTTATTCGTCCGATTTTCGGGGAAAAGCCTTTTTGAAGGAATTCACCCCCGGACATTTGTTTTCCTGTCACAAGCATCATATAAGGCCCATCATCCAAGACCGACCTTGACTTCAATCAATATGTGAAACGACATGCTGCAGACGCCTTATTACCTGATCGACAAGACAAAACTCCTCCGCAACATGGAGAAGATTGCCTATGTGCGTGAAAAATCCGGTGCCAAGGCGCTGCTGGCGTTGAAGTGCTTTGCGACTTGGTCGGTCTTCGATTTCATGTCGCAATATATGGACGGCACGACCTCATCGTCGCTTTATGAAGTCCGTCTCGGGCGCGAGAAATTCGGCGGCGAGACCCATGCCTACTCCGTGGCCTACGCTGATTACGAAATCGACGATGTCATTGCGAATGCGGACAAGATCATCTTCAATTCGATCGGTCAGCTGGAGCGTTTTGCCGACAAGGCATCTGGCATCACGCGCGGTCTGCGCCTCAATCCGCAGGTCAGCTCCTCGAGCTTCGACCTCGCCGATCCCGCACGTCCTTTCAGCCGTCTCGGCGAATGGGATGTCGCCAAGGTTGACAAGGTGATGGACCGGATTTCCGGCTTCATGATTCACAACAATTGCGAAAACAGCGATTTTTCCCTGTTTGACCGCATGTTGACGCAGATCGAGGAGAAATTCGGATCGCTGCTGTCGCGCGCCGAATGGGTAAGCCTCGGTGGCGGCATCCACTTTACCGGAGACGATTACCCGCTCGACCAGTTCTGCGACCGTCTGCGCGCCTTCTCCGAAAAATACGGCGTTCAGGTGTATCTCGAGCCGGGCGAAGCGTCGATCACGAAGAGCACGACGCTCGAAGTGACCGTTCTCGACACGCTGTTCAACGGCAAGAACCTCGCCATCGTCGACAGTTCGATCGAGGCGCATATGCTCGATCTCTTGATCTATCGCGAGAGCGCGAAGGTTTCGCCGAACGAGGGCGAACATCCCTACATGGTCTGCGGCAAGTCCTGCCTCGCCGGTGATATCTTCGGCGATTTCCGTTTCGAAAAGGAGCTGAAGGTCGGTGATCGCATCTCCTTCCAGGATGCTGCCGGTTATACCATGGTCAAGAAGAACTGGTTCAACGGTGTCAAGATGCCGACGATCGCCATCAAGGAACTCGACGGCTCGGTTCGCGCCGTTCGTGAATTCGACTTTGCCGATTTCGAGCAAAGCCTGTCTTAAACCCTGTTTCAACATCCAACGAAGCTCATCCCTGCGGGGAAAAGGAGGCATCACCTGAAATGAAGAAGAACGTTCTGATCATCGGCGCCGGTGGCGTAGCACAGGTCGTGGCGCATAAATGCGCCCAGAACAGCGATGTATTGGGAGACATTCATATTGCGTCACGGACCTTGGAAAAGTGCCGCAAGATTGTCGAGTCCGTACGCGAAAAGAAGAGCCTCAAGACGGAAGTGAAGCTTGAGGCCCATGCGCTTGACGCGATGGATATCGAGGCGACAAAAGCCTTGATCAAGAAAACCGGCGTGGAAATCGTCATCAATGTCGGTTCGGCTTTTGTCAACATGTCCGTTCTTCGTGCCTGCATGGACACGGGGGTTGCCTATATGGATACGGCGATCCACGAGGATCCGACCAAGATCTGCGAGACGCCGCCGTGGTACGGAAACTACGAGTGGAAGCGCGCGGAGGAATGCAAGGAAAAGGGCATTACCGCCATTCTCGGCGTCGGTTTCGACCCGGGCGTGGTCAACGCCTATGCGCGCCTTGCCAAGGATGAGTATTTCGACAAGGTCACGTCGGTCGATATCGTCGATATCAACGCCGGCAGCCACGGCCGCTGGTTCTCCACCAACTTCGATCCGGAAATCAATTTCCGCGAATTCACGGGCGTCGTTTATTCCTGGCAGAATGGCCAGTGGCAGACGAACCAGATGTTCGAAGTTGGCCAGGAATTCGATCTGCCCGTCGTCGGCAAGCAGAAGGCCTATATGACCGGCCATGACGAGGTGCATTCGCTTTCCAAGAACATGGACGGTGCCGATGTGCGCTTCTGGATGGGCTTCGGCGATCACTACATCAACGTCTTCACCGTGCTGAAGAACCTTGGCCTCTTGTCCGAAAAGCCGGTCAAGACGGCGGAAGGTCTGGAAGTCGTGCCGCTCAAGGTGGTCAAGGCCGTGCTGCCCGATCCGTCCTCGCTCGCGCCCGATTACGTCGGCAAGACCTGTATCGGCGATATCGTCAAGGGTATCAAGGACGGCAAGGAACGCGAAGTCTTCATCTACAATGTGGCCGACCACAAGGACGCTTACGAAGAAGTCGGTTCGCAGGGCATTTCCTACACCGCCGGCGTTCCGCCGGTCGCTGCCGCTATGTTGATCGCGACAGGTAAATGGGATGTGAAGCAGATGGCAAACGTCGAAGAACTGCCGCCGAAGCCGTTCCTGAACCTTCTGAACAAGATCGGTCTTCCGAACCGCATCAAGGACGAAAACGGGGATCGCGCTCTGGAATTCTGAGCGCAGGCGTTTTGATCGCGTTAAATAGAAAGCCCCGCGAAAGCGGGGCTTTTTGCTGAATCTGTCGACCTGAATCGATTGCCACTCCGTCAAGCCGGACTTGATCCGGGGTCTAGCGCGATCAAGTCTTTGATCGCAAAAGGGTCTTCTCACGACGCAGACGCGTCGTGGCTGGATGCCGGATCAGGTCCGGCATGACGGAGGAGGTCGTCGACCGGCTTGAGTCCCACAAAAAGGGACCCATTTTCCTGCAATTGCCAAAAACGAAGGACGTCCTCAGCCCTTCGTCGGCTTCGGTCCGCGCTTCTCGAAAGGCTTGTCCTTTTTGCCTTCATATTTCGGCTTGTCGCCAAAGGCCTTTTTCTTTTTCCAGGGCTTGTCGTCGCCCTTGCGGTCATCGCGGGGGGCGCTCGCGTTGTCGGACTTGCTGAACTTCCGCTGGGCCTTGGCCGGGCGCGTGTCTTCGCGGAAGCCGCCGGTCATTTCCGGCTTGCCTTCCAGCGCCTTCAGACGAATGCCCTTTTCGAGGGTCATGTCCTTGCCGATGGCGGAGGTGAAGCGGTCGACGGCGTCGGCGGCCAGTTCCACGAAGGTCTCGGTCTGCTGCATGCGGATCGCGCCGATATCCTGGCGGGTGATCTTGCCGAAGCGGCACAGCATCGGGATCAGCCAGCGCGGTTCGGCACTCTGCTTGCGACCGACGGACAGCGAAAACCAAGCGCTGTCGGCGAAATCGGAACGCTCGCGACGCGGTGCGTTGTTCTCAACCGTTTCGAAACTGTCGCGGCGCGGCTTGCGGCTGTTGTCGAGCGACACCTCGGTGATGTCCTCGGGAGCAGACCGTCCGGCGTGATAGAGGCGCACGAAGGCGGCGGCAACCTTTTCTGCGCCATGCTGGTCCAGCAGCTTGGTGACGAAATCGCGTTCGTCCTCGGCCACGGCCTCCATCAGCGACGGGTCGGCCAGAAGCCGCGCACCATCACGCTCGATGATTTCTTCCGCAGATGGCGGGTGAACCCAGGCGGCGCTGACCTTCGCGCCTTCCAGCAGGCGTTCAGCCTTGCGACGCTGCGTGACAGGCACGACAACGGCGCTGACGCCCTTCTGCCCGGCACGGCCTGTGCGGCCGGAACGGTGGAGAAGCGTCTCGGAATTGGTCGGCAGGTCGGCGTGGATTACGAGTTCGAGACCCGGCAGGTCGATACCGCGGGCGGCAACGTCAGTCGCAACGCAAACGCGGGCGCGGCCGTCGCGCATGGCCTGCAGCGCATGTGTGCGCTCGTTCTGGGTGAGTTCGCCCGAGAGCGCCACGACCGAAAAGCCGCGATTGTTGAGACGTGCCGTCAGATGATTGACCGCGGCCCGGGTGGAGCAAAACACGATGGCGTTGCGGGCTTCGTAAAAACGCAGCGCATTGATAATGGCGTTCTCGCGATCGGCGGGCGTCACCAGCATGGCGCGATATTCGATATCGACATGCTGCTTCTGCTCGGAAGCAGTTGCGATGCGAACGGCATTCTTCTGATAGCTCTCAGCCAGCTTGGCAATGCTGCGCGGCACGGTTGCCGAGAACATCAGCGTACGGCGATCTTCTGGCGATTCTTCCAGAATGAATTCCAGATCTTCGCGGAAGCCAAGGTCCAGCATCTCGTCGGCTTCGTCGAGCACGACAGCGCGGATCGACGAGAGATCGAGCGCATTGCGCTTGATGTGGTCGCAGAGACGGCCGGGCGTGCCGACGACGATATGCGCACCGCGCTCCAGCGCCCGGCGCTCATTGCGGATATCCATGCCGCCGACGCAGGAGGCAATGGAGACGCCGGCAAATTCGTAAAGCCATTCCAGCTCGCGCTTGACCTGCATGGCCAGTTCACGTGTGGGAGCAATGGCAAGCGCCAGAGGCGCGGCGGCCTGGCCGAAACGGGTGTTGTCACGCAGCAGCGTGGTCGCAAGCGCGATGCCGAAGGCAACGGTCTTGCCGGAACCGGTCTGCGCGGAAACCAGCGCGTCCTTGTCGGCAAGTTCCGGCGCAAGCATGGCCTGCTGCACGGGGGTCAAGTCTTTGTAGCCGCGTTTTTCCAACGCCTGCGCGATCGCCGGGGCGATACCCTGGGTGTCTGTCATCTACCGTCTTTCGGATATGAGCTGCCCGCATCCGCCCGAAACCAATAGGTCCTAAAGTCTCCGGGGCAGCCGATACTGGCCATTTCGGCCATCTGGCCGGTTGCATTGCCGCGCTCATACTGCGAATGGCGCCATTTGTACAGTGCACCGCGGTACGCTCTTTTACAGGTGCTTTATCCTGCCGGAGATTCGAACCGACATTCCGAACTTCTTGCAGGCGCTCAAAAGGCGTACCGCATGGTTCATAAACGGCATTGCGTGCCCCCCGGCTTTTCGCTAAGAGACCCGCAACTTGAGGCTCTTTGTAATGAGGGGCCGACTGGGTGTGTTCTTGTCCGTCCGTCTTCTGAAAGAGCCGGCGGGAAAATGGGATGGTACTGGTCAAGGCTATGGCTCGCATTGTCATGAAATTCGGCGGCACGTCCGTCGCGAACCTCGAACGTATTCACAATGTCGCACGGCATGTGAAACGCGAAGTGGATGCCGGCCATGAAGTGGCCGTGGTTGTTTCGGCCATGTCCGGTAAAACCAACGAGCTGGTGGACTGGGTACAGAACGCGGCCAAGGTCGCGGGAAGCAACGCCGCATCGTTCTACGACGCGCGGGAATATGACGCTGTCGTCGCGTCGGGCGAGCAGGTGACGTCGGGTCTCCTCGCGATCACGCTGCAGTCCATGGGCATCAATGCGCGCTCGTGGCAGGGCTGGCAGATCCCGATCCGCACCGATAATGCGCATGGCGCCGCCCGCATTCTGGAAATCGACGGATCCGATATCGTCAAGCGCATGGGCGAAGGCCAGGTTGCCGTTGTCGCCGGTTTCCAGGGCATCGGTCCGGATAACCGCATCGCAACGCTCGGCCGTGGCGGCTCCGACACCTCGGCCGTTGCCATCGCCGCTGCCGTCAAGGCGAATCGTTGCGACATCTATACGGATGTCGACGGCGTCTACACCACCGATCCGCGCATCGAGCCCAAGGCTCGCCGCATGAAGAAGATCGCCTTCGAGGAAATGCTCGAAATGGCGTCTCTCGGCGCTAAGGTGCTACAGGTGCGCTCGGTCGAGCTTGCCATGGTACACAAGGTGCGCACCTTCGTTCGCTCCAGTTTCGAGGATCCCGATGCACCGGGCATGGGCGACCTCATCAACCCGCCCGGTACTTTGATTTGTGACGAGGATGAAATCGTGGAACAGGAAGTCGTAACCGGCATCGCCTATGCCAAGGATGAAGCACAGATCTCGCTGCGCCGCGTGGCCGATCGTCCGGGCGTCTCCGCCGCGATCTTCGGGCCTCTGGCAGAAGCGCACATCAATGTCGACATGATCGTGCAGAACATCTCCGAAGACGGTTCGCGCACCGACATGACCTTCACCGTTCCTTCGGGTGACGTTGCCAAGGCGCTCAAGGTTCTCGATGACAACAAGGCCCAGATCGGCTTCGACGTCGCGCAGAACGAAACGGGTCTCGCCAAAGTGTCGGTCATTGGTATCGGCATGCGCAGCCATGCGGGCGTTGCCGCCAGCGCGTTCAAGGCACTGGCCGAGAAGAACATCAACATCAAGGCGATCACCACCTCGGAGATCAAGATTTCGATCCTGATCGACGGCGCCTACGCCGAACTTGCCGTTCGCACTTTGCATTCCGCCTACGGCCTCGATAAAGCTTGAACCCGAGACATCGGTTCCCGATGCTCCGATTCTTCGGAGTTGCGTTCTTCCGATGTGGCGTTTCATGAAGGCGTGTCCCTTGCGGGACGCGCTTCTCTCGCTATAAATTTTTAAATGACGTTTCGATTCTCGAATATTATGAGATTCAGATCGGAAGCGTCGGGGAGCAAACGCGATGAGAGACCTTTCCGCAGGTCCACGCGTCCTGCTCAAGCGGCTGCGCGAAATGATGGCGGAGCACCTTGAACCGCAGGAGCGTCTGGACCAGATCGTCCGTCAAATTGCCAGCAACATGGTGGCGGAGGTTTGCTCGGTCTACGTGCTGCGTTCCGACAGCGTTCTCGAACTTTACGCCACTGAAGGTCTCAACAAGGATGCCGTGCATCTTGCCCAGCTGAAAATGGGGCAGGGCCTTGTCGGCACCATCGCCGCATCCGCCCAACCGCTCAATCTTTCCGATGCGCAGGCGCATCCCGCATTCCGCTATCTCCCTGAAACCGGTGAGGAAATTTATCATTCTTTCCTCGGCGTGCCGATTTTGCGCTCCGGTCGCACTCTTGGCGTTCTTGTGGTCCAGAACAAGGCCAGCCGAACGTATCGGGAGGATGAAGTTGAAGCGCTCGAGACAACCGCGATGCTTATCGCTGAAATAGTGGCGAGCGGTGAATTGAAGAAGATCACCCGCCCCGGCGTGGAGCTCGACCTGACGCGTGCCGTCTCTATCGATGGAGACGCCTATGGCGAAGGCATCGGTCTTGGCCATGTCGTGCTGCACGATCCGCGCATCGTCGTTACGAACCTGCTGAATGAAGATGCGGACACGGAAATCCGGCGTCTTGCCGATGCCATAGGCTCCCTGCGGCTGTCGATCGACGACATGTTGCAACGCCGTGATGTGCCGACCGAAGGCGAACATCGCGAGGTCCTTGAGACCTACCGCATGTTTGCCCACGACCAGGGCTGGGTGCGGCGCATGGAAGAGGCGATCCGCAACGGCCTGACGGCCGAAGCCGCGGTCGAAAAGGTGCAGAGCGACACCAAGGCGCGCATGATGCGTCTGACCGATCCCTATCTGCGCGAACGCATGCACGATTTCGACGATCTCGCCAACCGCCTGCTGCGCCAGCTGATCGGTTTTGGCGGTCGTGGTCCCGAACAGGATTTCCCGGTCGACGCCATTGTGCTGGCGCGTGCCATGGGTGCGGCAGAACTTCTGGATTATCCGCGCGAAAAACTGCGCGGTCTCGTGCTCGAGGACGGCGCGGTAACGAGCCATGTCGTCATCGTGGCGCGTGCCATGGGCATTCCGATCATCGGACAGGCGACGGGTATCGTCGCGCTAGCCGAAAACAACGATCCCGTCATCATCGATGGTGATGACGGTCAGGTGCATCTACGGCCGATGTCGGATCTGCAGCGCGCTTATGAAGAAAAAGTGCGGCTGCGCGCCCGCCGGCAGGAGCAGTTTCGGGCGCTTCGTAATGTCGAGCCGATCACCAAGGATGGCCAGAAAGTCAACCTGAAGATGAACGCCGGTCTTCTGGTAGACCTGCCGCAGCTCGAGGAATCCGGCGCCGATGGCATCGGGCTGTTCCGCACCGAGTTGCAGTTCATGATCGCCTCCAACATGCCGAAGGGCGAGGAGCAGGAGGCATTTTACCGTTCGGTTCTTCGGCAGGCGAAGGGCAAGAGCGTCACCTTCCGCACGCTGGATATCGGTGGCGACAAGGTCGTTTCCTATATGCGCGGGCAGGAAGAGGAAAATCCGGCGCTGGGATGGCGGGCGATCCGCCTGTCGCTCGACCGGCCGGGCCTGATGCGCACGCAGATGCGCGCCCTGCTGCGTGCCGCGTCAGGTGCTGAACTGCGCATGATGTTGCCAATGGTGACGGAGGTTTCCGAAATCCGCGCCGCACGCGATCTTCTCCAGAAAGAAGTGCAGCATCTTTCGAAATTCAGCCATGCGCTGCCGAAAAAGCTGCAATTCGGCGCGATGCTGGAGGTGCCGTCTTTGATGTGGCAGCTCGATGAGCTGATGCAGGAGGTGGATTTCGTTTCCGTCGGCTCGAACGATCTGTTCCAGTTCTCGATGGCGGTGGACCGTGGCAACGCGCGGGTCTCGGATCGTTTCGACACCCTGGGTAAGCCGTTCCTGCGCATTCTGCGTGATATCGTGCGCGCCGGCGAAAGGCATCATACCTCCGTGACGTTGTGCGGCGAAATGGCAAGCAAGCCGCTTTCGGCCATGGCTTTGATCGGCCTCGGTTTCCGTTCGGTGTCCATGTCGCCAACGGCGATCGGTCCGGTCAAGGCGATGCTGCTCGGTCTCGATGCTGCGAGCCTGGCCGAGGAGCTAAACGCAGCGCTGGACGATCACAATTCGCTGGAAAGCGCGCGCGAGGTGTTGTTACGCTTTGCAGCGACGCATTCCATTCCCATCTAACAAGACCTGTTTCATAATTGGAGTGACTGGTGGCGAAGCTTCCCGTCGAAAAAATGCGCGAGTTGGAAAGGCGTTTCGGTGAAATCGAAGCGCGAATGTCGGCCGGGCCTGCTGCGGATGTGTATGTGAAGCTGGCTTCGGAATATTCCGAACTCGAGCCGGTGGTGAAGAAGATACGCGAGTACGAAAAAGCTGTTTCGGAGGCCGCCGATCTCGAAGCGCTGCTTGCCGACAAGACGACCGACAAGGATATGCGCGAACTGGCGGAAATGGAGCTGCCGGAAATCGACAGCCGGATCGAGGATCTCGAGAAGGACATGCAGGTCCTGCTGCTGCCGAAGGATGCAGCAGATGAAAAGAGTGCAATTCTTGAAATCCGCGCCGGAACCGGCGGTTCCGAGGCGGCGCTTTTCGCCGGCGATCTTTTTCGCATGTATGAGCGCTTTGCTGCTTCCAAGGGCTGGAAGGTGGAGGTTCTTTCCGCAAGCGAGGGTGAAGCGGGTGGTTACAAGGAAATCATCGCCACCATCAGCGGGCGAGGGGTATTCTCCAAGCTGAAATTCGAATCGGGCGTTCACCGCGTCCAACGCGTCCCGGAGACGGAAGCAAGCGGCCGCATCCACACCTCCGCCGCCACGGTTGCGGTGTTGCCGGAAGCTGAGGACATCGACATAGAAATCCGCCCGGAAGACATTCGTATCGACACCATGCGCGCGTCGGGTGCAGGCGGTCAGCACGTTAACACCACCGACTCGGCGGTTCGCATCACCCATCTTCCAACGGGTCTGATCGTCACCAGCTCGGAAAAATCGCAGCACCAGAACCGAGCCAAGGCCATGCAGGTGCTGCGGTCACGTCTCTATGACATCGAGCGTCAGAAGGTAGAGAGCGAACGCTCTGCCGACCGTAAGAGCCAGGTCGGCTCAGGCGACCGGTCCGAGCGCATCCGCACCTATAATTTCCCGCAAGGCCGCGTCACCGATCACCGCATCAATCTCACGCTCTACAAGCTGGACCGCATGATCGAGGGCGAGATCGATGAACTCTTGGATGCGCTGATCGCCGATTATCAGGCGGGACAGCTCGCCCAGCTCGGCGAGCAGCTTTGAGCACTTCGGGCGAAGGGAGCGTTGCAAGCGTGCTTGCCGCCGCCCGCAAAAGGCTGCAGGCAGCCGGGATCGGCGATCCGCTTTTCGATGCGCGGGTTATGATTGCTGATGTCGTCGGTTTCTCATTGACCGATTTCGTGATGAAGCCAGACCGTCCAGTCACCGTGGAAGAAAATGCCCGTATCGTCGCCATGATCGAACGTCGGGCCAGTGGCGAACCCGTTCACCGCATTCTCGGTCACCGCGAGTTTCATGGTCTGGATCTTCTGTTGTCGAAGGAAACGCTTGAGCCACGGCCGGATACGGAAGTTCTGGTCGATACGCTGTTGGCGGCGCTGAAAAAAATTGTTTCCGCCAAGGGCAGCGCTCGTATTCTGGACATGGGCACCGGCACCGGGGCGATCTGTCTGGCACTGTTGAAGGAGTGCCCAGAAGCGACCGGAATCGGCAGCGACATCTCCCTTGATGCGCTGGAGACGGCGGCCAAAAATGCAGGCCGAAACGGCCTCGGAAAAAGCTTCGCAACCATTCGCAGCGACTGGTTCGAAAAAATCTCCGGTCGCTTTGACATAATTGCGTCGAATCCGCCCTATATAAGAACGGATGTCGTCGCAACGCTCGACCAGGAGGTTCGTAACCACGACCCGATGGCCGCGTTGGACGGAGGTCAGGACGGCCTTGCGCCGTACCGCCTCATCGCCGCCGATGCAGGTCGTTTTCTTGTGGAAAACGGGATTGTCGGTGTAGAGATCGGTTTCGATCAAAAACTTGATGTTTCCGCTATATTTGCTTCCCACGGCTTCTCTCTTCTGGGCGCCGTCAAGGATTATGGCGGTAATGATCGCGTTTTGACCTTCCGGAGAGAGTTGTGAGCGATTTGTTTGCGGGCTTTTTTCAAGGATATTTTGCACAGCAAAAGAAAAGGCTTGGATTTCCGCGGGAAGCGGGATAGTTTGCGGCCACATGCCGGGTGGCTGAGGACGAACTGAGATTCGTCAGGGTATGGGTCAGTCCCGAAGCGGGTTCTTTTGAGAACCCTGAAAGGCTGGGCGTTTCCGGCATGTGAATCAGGAAACTTTGTTCGCAGGCGGCTCGGTGCAGCATTTGCGCAGCCGGTCGTCATACGCGAGGTCTTGCCCAGGAGTTATCTTCGGCAAGGCGCGTGATGGAGCAATTTCAGGAAAAATTTCCAGCGGTTTTCCGCCCGGAATTGCATGAAAACAACCAGATTGTCAGCAAAAACAGAATTCAGGTGAGCAATTGATGAGGCCAGGACAGCAAAACAAGCGCGGCCGGGGGCGTGGAAACAACAACAATAACAATGGTGGCGGTAACAACAATAATTTCAACCGCAAGGGCGGCAATCCGCTGACCAGAACTTATGACAGTTCCGGCCCCGATGTTAAAATCCGTGGCACTGCGCAGCACATAGCGGAAAAATACGCCGCTTTGGCGCGCGACGCGCAGAGCTCCGGCGACCGCGTCATGGCGGAGAATTATCTCCAGCACGCTGAACATTATAACCGTATCATCGCATCGGCCCAGGCCCAGATGCAGGAACGCTTCCAGCGCGACGACCGCGGCGACTATTCCGGGCCCGATGGCGACGATATGGACGTGAATGATGGCGAGGAAGGCGTCGTTGCACCGCAGCAGCCGGCCGAACAGGCCGAGCGCGCGCAACAGCCTGAC
>NZ_JBQYSN010000087.1:0-22036 GCF_052686535.1 Agrobacterium sp. DKPNP3
GACCAGGCGCACCGGTTAAAGATGGGCAACCCTATCCTGCTGCGCGGGCGCGATGCGCCTGCCAACCATCCGGAAGCCTACGCAACGGCACATGGCAAGCTGGTCGCCATTGGCGAAATCGGCGAAGGCGAGTTTCGCCCGAAGAGGGTTTTCGGCTGAGTCGGACCGCCGCGCGTTTGCCGACGCGTGGCGGAGCGCTGTCAATCGCCTCTTTCCATTGCACCCGGAATAGTTTATAGGCAGCGCCAGCTTGGGCTTTGCCTTTGCTTTTCATGGCCAGAGCTGGACGACATCCCGGCTCTAGGCGTCCCGTTTTCCTTAAAACTGAAAGGATCGTCCGATGTCGATTACTGCAGAGCGTAAAGCCGCCCTCATCAAGGAATATGCAACGAAGGAAGGCGACACCGGTTCGCCGGAAGTTCAGGTCGCTATCCTTACCGAGCGGATCAACAACCTGACCGGTCACTTCAAGGACCACAAGAAGGACAACCACTCCCGTCGTGGCCTTCTGACGCTGGTTTCGAGCCGTCGTTCGCTTCTCGATTATCTGAAGAAGAAGGACGAAGCCCGTTACTCCAAGCTGATCGGTGCTCTCGGCATTCGCCGCTAATAACTTCTCCGGCGGGTTTCGCAACGATGCCCGCCGGTTTTTGTATCCGGTCTTTTGAGGCCGCATAAATTTCCGGGCGTTTGCCGCTGATGTGGCCCCCGGACGATAAGGGCGATCCGGATGGGCCGGCGCCGCCTTTTTCAACCGCAGACCTGTCATGGGGCAGGATTGCCGGATGCTTGCTTGTCGAAAGCCTCCCGCTGTCTTGCCCGTGATTGAGTCACTGCGCTGCCACCGCCGGCACGATGCCGGAGCGGCAGCCACAACCAAGGACAAGATATGTTCAATCAACACTCCGTGGAAATCGAATGGGCAGGCCGCCCGCTGAAGCTCGAGACCGGCAAGGTCGCCCGTCAGGCTGATGGCGCCGTCATCGCAACCTACGGCGAGACCATGGTTCTCGCGACTGTGGTTTCCGCAAAGTCTCCGAAGCCGGGCCAGGATTTCTTCCCGCTGACCGTCAACTATCAGGAGAAGACCTACGCAGCCGGCAAGATCCCCGGCGGTTACTTCAAGCGCGAGGGACGTCCGAGCGAAAACGAAACGCTGGTTTCGCGCCTGATCGACCGCCCGATCCGTCCGCTCTTCCCTGAAGGCTACAAGAACGACACGCAGGTTGTCGTCACCGTTATCCAGCACGATCTGGAAAACAACCCTGACATTCTCTCCATGATCGCCACATCCGCGGCGCTGACGCTTTCCGGCGTTCCCTTCATGGGCCCGGTTGGCGGCGCACGCGTTGGCTACATCAACGGAGAATACGTTCTGAACCCGCATCTTGACGAGATGGATGAATCGGTTCTGGACCTCGTCGTCGCCGGCACGCAGGACGCCGTCCTGATGGTGGAATCGGAAGCCAAGGAACTGAACGAAGACGTCATGCTCGGCGCGGTCATGTTCGGTCACCGCGGTTTCCAGCCGGTTATCGACGCTATCATCAAGCTCGCTGAAGTTGCCGCCAAGGAGCCGCGCGAGTTCGAACCGGAAGATTTTTCCGCGCTCGAAAACGAGATGCTCGCCCTTGCGGAAGCTGAACTGCGCGACGCTTACAAAATCACCGAGAAGGCCTCCCGCTACGCCGCCGTCGACGCCGTCAAGGCGAAGGTGAAGGCGCACTTCCTGCCGGAAGAAGGCGAAGCCAAGTACACGCCGGAAGAAATCGGCGCCGTCTTCAAGCACCTTCAGGCCAAGATCGTTCGCTGGAACGTTCTCGACACCAAGAGCCGCATCGACGGCCGTGACCTGTCGACCGTTCGCCCTATCGTTTCCGAAGTCGGCATTCTGCCCCGCACCCACGGCTCGGCTCTCTTCACCCGCGGTGAGACCCAGGCGATCGTTGTTGCTACCCTCGGCACCGGCGAAGACGAACAGTATGTCGACAGCCTCACCGGCATGTACAAGGAACGCTTCCTGCTGCATTACAACTTCCCGCCCTACTCGGTCGGCGAAACTGGCCGCATGGGTTCCCCGGGCCGTCGCGAAATCGGCCACGGTAAGCTCGCATGGCGCGCGATCCGTCCGATGCTGCCGACTGCCGAACAGTTCCCCTACACGCTGCGCGTCGTTTCCGAAATCACCGAATCCAACGGCTCATCGTCGATGGCAACGGTTTGCGGCACCTCGCTGGCACTGATGGACGCAGGTGTTCCGCTTGCCAAGCCGGTTGCGGGCATCGCCATGGGCCTGATCCTCGAAGGTGACCGTTTCGCGGTTCTCTCCGACATTCTCGGTGACGAAGACCACCTCGGCGACATGGACTTCAAGGTTGCAGGTACCGCCGACGGCATTACCTCGCTGCAGATGGACATCAAGATCGCCGGTATCACCGAAGAGATCATGAAGATCGCTCTGGAGCAGGCACAGGGTGGCCGCAAGCACATTCTCGGCGAAATGGCCAATGCCATCACCGAGAGCCGTGGCCAGCTCGGCGAATTTGCGCCGCGCATCGAAGTGATGAACATCCCGGTCGACAAGATCCGTGAAGTCATCGGCTCCGGCGGCAAGGTCATTCGCGAAATCGTCGAAAAGACGGGTGCGAAGATCAACATCGAGGACGACGGCACCGTCAAGATCGCTTCTTCTTCCGGCAAGGAAATCGAAGCGGCTCGTAAGTGGATTCACTCCATCGTTGCGGAACCGGAAGTCGGTGCGATCTACGAAGGCACGGTTGTCAAGACCGCCGACTTCGGCGCTTTCGTCAACTTCTTCGGCGCCCGTGACGGCCTCGTCCACATTTCGCAGCTCGCTTCCGAGCGCGTTGCCAAGACTTCCGACGTCGTCAAGGAAGGCGACAAGGTCTGGGTCAAGCTGATGGGCTTCGACGAGCGTGGCAAGGTTCGCCTGTCCATGAAGGTTGTCGACCAGGAAAGCGGCAAGGAAATCGTTGCCGACAAGAAGAAGGAAGACGGTGAAGCCGCTGCCGAATAAGGCCGCGCCACCAGACCCTATTGAGGCGCGGGTTTTGCCCGCGCCTTTTTTCTATTTCATCTTGAGGACGCTCCCATGAGCCGCGACGCTGTTAAAACCCTGTTCCACCCTTTTGCTGCAGAAATGCTCGACATGCCGAAAGAGGGCGAACGCGTTCTGTTTCTGGGAGCGGAGGCGGGTCCGCGGCTTGAGGGCTTCAATGCGGAGATCGTCGCGGTTCAGCATCTTCGCCCGCTCTATCGCGCCCTTCAGGCGCAGGGCGGTGATGTCGCGCCGGATATTTCCGGTGAGGATTACGATGCGGCATTGCTGCTGTGTGGCAAACATCGCGGTGAGAACGAAAATCGCGTCGCCGAAGCATTGTCACGCGTGAAGGCCGGCGGGCTGATCGTTGCAGCCGGCTCCAAGGAGGACGGCATCGTCACGTTGCGCAAGACGCTGGCAAAACTCGGCATCGAAGCGGAATCGACGCCGAAATATCATGGCGTTGCCCTCTGGTTCAGGCGCCCGGAAGATGCCTCCGCCATTGTGGCAAAACTCGCGCAGAAGCCGGTGACGGTGGAAGGTCGCTTCACCGCCCTGCCCGGCATGTTTTCCCATGACCGCGTGGATGATGGCTCGGAGCTGCTCGCATCGCGTCTGCCGACTGATTTTGACGGCAATGCAGCCGATTTCGGTGCTGGCTGGGGCTATCTTTCCATCATGCTGGCCGAGAAGTCGCCGCGCACGGCGCGCATCGATCTGTTCGAAGCCGACTGGAACGCGCTGGAATACGCCAAGACCAATCTTCTCGAGAACAATCCGCGGCTGACGACACGCTTCTTCTGGCAGGATTTGGCCAATGAGCCGCCGAAGGAGAAATACGATCTCATTATCATGAATCCGCCTTTCCATGCAGCCGGACAGGCGGCGGAACCGGCGCTTGGCCAAGCCTTCATCAAGGCCGCAGCAGGGGCGCTGCGCAGCGGCGGCAAGCTGCTGATGGTCGCCAATCGCGGCCTGCCCTATGAGCCGGTTCTGGCCGCCGAATTCCGCACGACTGCCGAAGTGTGCCGCAACGCCCGCTTCAAGATTCTGAGCGCCCAGAAGTAATCAAATCAGCTCAGCAGCCAGGCCCATAGCGACACGGACAGAACGCCGGTCGCTGTGGAGATGCTGATCGTGGAGGCCGCGACACTGTGGCCGATACCGAACCGGTTGGCGATCAGCCAGGCATTTACACCCGTCGGTACCGATGAGGTGAGCACCAGCGCTGCCGTCCATTCGTGGCTAAGGCCAAGCGCATGGCCGATGGTCCAGACACAGGCGGGCAACAGCAACAGCTTGAAAACGGTCATGGTGACGGCGATGCCCATATTGCCGCGGATGGTATATTTTGTCAGGGCCATGCCAAGCGAGATGAGCGCTGCCGGCCCGGCCATGGACGCGACCTGATCAACCACGGTTTTGAGAATGGGCGTCAAGGGCACGCCGGAGACATTGGTCGAGAGGCCGATGGCAAGGCCGATGACCAGCGGATTGGTCACGAGGTTGCGGCCGACCTGTTTGAAGACAGCAGGCACGCTGCGCTTTTCGCCGCCGACGGCCTTATGCGTGGCGTTCTCCATCAGGATTGTCCCTGCAATCATCATCACAGGCAGATGGATAGCGAGCAGGATTGACAGGGCAACCAGCCCCTCATCACCGACAGAACGACCGACCAGCGGCAGGCCGATGAAGATATTGTTGGCGAAGGCCGATGAAATGCCGGCAATCACGGCAATGCGCCCATCCTGCCTGAATACGTAACGGGTGACGATATGCCCGGCCGTCCAGGTAATGGCCACGCCGGCGAAATAGGTGATCCAGAGCAGGAACGGTGATGCCCCGTGAAAATTCGCCTCCGCCAAGGTGCGAAAGATCAGCGTCGGTACTGCGATCTTGAACACGAAGTCGCTGAGAATATCGCCCGCATCCGCCCTGAACAATCCGGCCTTAACGGTGAGCCACCCAATCAGGATGAGAATAAAGATGGGGGCAACATTCGCGGCAACGGCAGACATGAAGGAAAAGCTTTCGCGGCTTCTGCGGGGAGACACTCCGCTTTAGAGCCTTTTCGGCCGGAATGGAATCAGGAAATATGAGCGTCTTGCTTCTAGCTGAACGGCACGCGTGATGGATGGCATGCCTGTTGCCTTCGAAGTGAGCGGCATGCCCGCCGAAATCGAGAGAGGAGGCATGGCATAAAAGAAAAAGCGGGGTCGCCCCCGCCTTTTGTCCGTTATGGACCGCCAGTACATCCGTGGCGGAGATAACGGTCGAGCCAGAAGACCTTCATGCCTTCCATGCCGGCAAGAGTTCCTCACCGGTGCTCTCAAGGAACAGATAGCTCACTCACGTGACGGGAAGATGACGGTTCTGGCCAGCTCCTCAAGCGGCATGGCATCCTTTGGGCTTTTCTTGCCGCGAGAAATGTTTAAGACCATCAGAAACAACGCCTCGTGCGAACCGGATAGGGCCCATGACGAAATTCGACGTACTGACTGTCGGCAATGCCATCGTCGACATCATTTCCCGCTGCGATGACACGTTTCTCAACGACAATGCGATTACCAAAGGTGCGATGAACCTCATCGACGCGGAGCGCGCGGAGTTGCTTTATTCGCTGATGGGGCCGGCACTCGAAGCCTCCGGCGGCAGCGCCGGCAATACGGCGGCAGGTGTGGCGAATTTTGGCGGCAGGGCTGCCTATTTTGGCAAGGTGGCGGAAGATCAGCTTGGCGAAATCTTCCAGCACGATATCCGCGCCCAGGGCGTTTATTTCGAAACCAAGCCGGAAGGCACATTCCCGCCGACCGCGCGTTCGATGATCTTCGTGACCGAAGACGGCGAACGCTCGATGAATACCTATCTCGGCGCCTGCGTCGATCTCGGCCCGGAAGATGTTGAAGATGATGTGGTGGCGCAGACCAAGGTCACCTATTTCGAAGGTTACCTGTGGGATCCGCCACGCGCCAAGGACGCGATCCGCGAATGTGCCCGTATTGCACATGAAAACGGCCGCGAAGTTTCCATGACGCTTTCCGACAGTTTCTGCGTCGGCCGTTACCGTGACGAGTTTCTCGATCTGATGCGCTCCGGCACAGTGGACATCGTTTTCGCCAACAAGCAGGAAGCGCTTTCCCTTTACGAAACCGACGACTTCGAGCTTGCGCTGACCAGGATCGCCGCCGACTGCAAGATCGCGGCGGTGACGATGAGCGAGGAAGGTGCGGTTATCCTGCACGGCACTGAGCGCGTGAAGGTGGAAGCCTATCCGGTACATGACGTGGTCGACACGACGGGTGCGGGCGATCTTTTCGCCGCCGGTTTCCTGTTCGGCTACACCCAGGACAGGTCACTGGAAGATTGCGGCAAGCTTGGCTGCCTTGCGGCTGCCGCCGTCATCCAGCAGGTCGGGCCGCGCCCCATGTCATCGCTGAAGGCGCTTGGCGAGAAGCACGGCCTTATTTGAAGGCTTCACCGGGATAAGCACCCCAGATTTCGCCCTGTGACACCCAGCCCGAGGCCTGACCGGCCTCGGCGCGGCACCAGTCACCGTTGCATTCGCCGATCCGGAAGACCACACCCGGCTCAAGCCGTGCTACGACGGCAGCGCCGGACTGCGCTTCGCGGCGCATGTTGACATAGACTTCCTTGCCCTTACCGCGCATCCATGGGGCAGCAACAGCCGTGCGCTCTCCCGACAGCAGCGCCTGATTGACCCAGCCCTCAGTGCCGTCAGCATCGCGAATGCGGCGCCAGTTCTCATATTCCTGGATAATTTCGACCGGCATGCCCGATTTCATGTACATCCAGGACACGGCATAATCCGTGCTCGGTCCGATGCGCATGTTGACGCGTTTGGATTTCAGGCTGACAAAACGCGGCAGAGGCAAGCCGCTCGCGCCCTTAGCCGCGCCTTGGGCAACGGCCTGGCCTGCCACACCGGACAAGCCCAGAGACAATGCAATGCAAACGATAGATACCACACTGCGCATGCCCATTTCCGTTTCCCGCCTTCTGCAAATCGGATGATATCCAAGGGGGCGTGTTTCCCCATGCCTCAAGATGCGGCGAGTTTTATTTGTCTTCGCCGTTGGGTCTGGTAGAAACGCCCTGATTGAAAGAAATTATCGCTCTTTCTGGTTAATGACTTCTGAACAAGGCAGCGGCAAACGATGACCCACAAGAAGAGACCGACAGTCTATATCACCCGCAAATTGCCTGATGTCGTCGAAACCAGAATGCGCGAACTGTTCGACGCGGAACTCAATATTGACGACACCCCGCGCAGTGAGGAAGAACTGGTCGCCGCCATGCAGCGGGTAGACGTGCTCGTGCCGACGGTTACCGACCGTGTCACCGCTGCGATGATCGAGCAGGCTGGGCCGCAGCTGAAGCTGATCGCCAGCTTCTCCAACGGCATCGACCACGTGGACGTGGACGCCGCAGCCCGTAAGGGCATCACTGTGACCAACACGCCCAATGTGCTGACCGAGGACAGCGCCGATATTACGATGGCCCTTGTGCTCGCCGTACCGCGCCGCTTGATCGAGGGCACACGCGTGCTTGCCAATGGCGCAGACGAATGGCTCGGCTGGTCACCGACGTGGATGCTGGGGCGGCGTATTTCCGGCAAGCGTATCGGTATTGTCGGGATGGGCCGCATCGGCACGGCGGTGGCGCGGCGCGCCAAGGCTTTCGGGCTTTCCATTCACTATCACAACCGCAAACGCGTCAATCCGGCCACCGAGGCGGAGCTTGAGGCGACCTACTGGGACAGCCTCGACCAGATGCTGGCGCGCGTGGATATCGTGTCCGTCAACTGCCCTTCGACGCCGGCGACCTATCACCTGATTTCGGCACGGCGGCTCGCGCTGATGCAGCCGACGAGCTACATCGTCAATACGGCACGCGGTGATATCATCGATGAAGCAGCGATGATCCAATGCCTGCGCGAGGGCAAGATCGCCGGCGCTGGGCTGGATGTTTACGAGAATGAGCCTGCGGTGAACCCCAAGCTCATCAAGCTTGCCAAGGAAGGCAAGGTCGTACTGCTTCCACATATGGGTTCCGCGACAATCGAAGGCCGCATCGAGATGGGCGACAAGGTCATCATCAATATCCGCACGCTGTTCGATGGCCACCGTCCGCCGAACCGGGTGTTGCCCGGCCGCAGCTAGGCCCTGAAACAGAAAGGGCTCATTTAACAGCCCTCACGGCTCTTGCCTGACCACGCTCATCGAAAAGTCGCTTCAGCCGAGGATCTTCGTCATCTCGATCGAGGTCGTGCGATCATATCCCGCATGGGCGTTTTCTGCCGTCTTGACGAAACCCCAGTCCCCAAACTTTGCATGATTGGCGACAAGCTCGATCCGGGTTTCCAGCCGTAGCGCCGGCAATGCCAGTTCACGGGCCAAGGTCTCGGCTTGCGCCAGCAACATTTTACCGATGCCTTTTCCCTGTGCGCTCGGGGAAACGCACAGCTTGCCGACATAAAGGCAAGCGGGTGGCTCCGGCCTGCAGAAAAGGCAACCTAGTAACTCATTCCCGTCCAAAGCCACGAAAGCAACCTCCGCCCTTGCCTTTTCAGCAAGATTATCAGGCGTCAGGCGATGGGCTGAAGATGGCGGGTCGATGACGCCATCCATGTAAGCGAAGGACGTCATGATAAGCGCCAGCAATTCATGCCAGCGGCCGAAGTCGTCACCGATTCTTTTGATCTCCATCATGTTTTCTTTGTTCCCTGCCGCCGCTTGTATCGCACCGTTTCGAAACGTGCCGACAGGGCGTCATAAAGGAGCAGACGCCCAATCAGCGGTTCGCCGGCACCGGTGATCAGCTTTATCGCCTCCATGGCCATCAGCGTGCCGACAACGCCCGTCAGCGCACCGACAATCCCTGTTTCCGCACAATTTGGAATAAGACCTTGCGGCGGCGGCTCAGGAAACAGGTCACGATAGCCGGGCAGCAAGGCGCCTTCGTCATTTGTCTCATAGGGCTTCAGTACCGTCACGGAGCCATCAAAACGCCCGACCGCGCCGGTCACCAGCGGCCTTCTTGCCATTTCTGCCGCGTCGGCTGCAGAATATCGCGTGTCGAAATTGTCCGATCCGTCGATCAGGAGATCGAAGGATTGCAAATGATCGTGCGCCCAGACCTGCGAAAAACGATCTTCAAAGACGATGGTACGCACATGCGGATTTAGGCGTGCGATGGCCTTGCGCGCACTTTCCGTCTTCTGCTCGCCAATCGTTCCGCTATCATGGATCACCTGGCGCTGAAGATTCGAGAGAGACACGACGTCATCGTCGATCATGCCGAGTGTGCCGACGCCGGCGGCCGCGAGATAATGAAGGACGGGCGCCCCTAGACCACCCGCCCCGATGACCAGGACGCGCGCGCCCTTCAGCCTTTGCTGGCCTGCGCCGCCGATCTCCGGCAGCAGGATGTGGCGTTTGTAGCGTTCGATTTCTTCCGGGCTCAGCGGGTCCATGTCGCACTCCCTCTCTTTGCGTTCATGCGGTGATGCTCCCGTGGGATACATTGAAGAATTGCGCCCGCTCGCCAAGGGCGGAGAACATGGCCGCATCCGTTCCAGTCATGAAACTCTGTCCCCCCAGCGCGTGGATGAGATCGAACAGGGCCGCCCGCCTGCCCTCGTCCAGATGAGCGGCAATCTCGTCCAGCAGCAGAACCGGCGCATAACCGGTCATATTGGCTGTCAGCTGCGCATGCGCGAGCACCAGCCCAACCAGCAGCGCCTTCTGCTCCCCGGTCGAACAGCGTTCGGCCTCCATATCCTTTTCCGCGTGGCGCACGAAGAGATCGACACGGTGCGGCCCATCAAGCGTGCGCCCGGCGGCTGCGTCCCGGTAGCGACCTTCACGCAGCATCAAGCCATATTCGT
This sequence comes from Agrobacterium sp. DKPNP3, assembly GCF_052686535.1. Classification (NCBI taxonomy): domain Bacteria; kingdom Pseudomonadati; phylum Pseudomonadota; class Alphaproteobacteria; order Hyphomicrobiales; family Rhizobiaceae; genus Agrobacterium; species Agrobacterium sp. DKPNP3. The sequence goes on from NZ_JBQYSN010000087.1 coordinate 9,969, forward strand.
CTTCCAGATCGACGGCGGGGCGGTTGAGGCCATCATCCATAAAGCCGGAAAGCGACAGCGTCGCAGACGGGAAGGCCGCATCGCCCGTTCGCCGTTCGATCAGACTCCGGAGCAGACCGAGCATCTCATAACGGGCAACCGCCATGGAGATGCCGAGTTCGGCCATCTGCTTTTCGATACCGTCGAGCCAGACCGGGTCAAAGCGGCCTTCGGAAAGCAGCCTGTTACGCCCACGCATCGCTTTGTCGAAATCGCTGGCGCGTCGGCCATGGGCGGGATCAAGCGACAGCACGAGCCTGTCAAGGAAACGCCGGCGGTCAGACGATGAGCCGGTAAAAAGGCCGTCCATGGCAGGGGTGAGCCACAGGACGCGCAGATGATCGGTCAATTCATCGACGGATTTGACGGGCGTGCCGTTCAGCCTCAGCCGGCGCGACACCACCTCTCCATCGCCTTCAATTCCCGTGCCGATTGCGACCTCGCCATCCATGCCCTCGACATCGGCAAAGATCGAAAACCCGTTTGCCTCTGCACCCACGCGGGTGACGTCGGACAGGACTGCGCGGCGAAGTCCGCGTCCGGGCGACAGAAACGACACCGCCTCCAGAAGGTTGGTCTTGCCGGACCCATTGTCGCCGGTCAGCACCACATGGCGGTCATCCAGGGAAAGCGATGCCGCCGCATAATTGCGGAAGTCCGTGAGTTTCAGGCGGGAAAGCGAGACCTTGTTCGTCATGGTTACGGCCTAAAACGAAGCTGCCCCGATGGCAAGGCGGCTCTTGTCCATGTTTATTGCCAAGCGCCGAAACCATGCAAATTATTCAGTAGTGGCAACTTTTTTAGCGGGCGGCTATTTATAGCCGGTTCGTTATCACCGGTAACCCTTCCATGCGTCTCCTTCTGTCTCTTTTCATCATGCTCGGCCTCCTTTCCTCCTGCGCCGGACGGCCGGGAGCGGACGTTCTGCAAGCGGTCGACACCAGAGCGAAGGATGCTAAAATCGTGACCGCCTATGTGGCAAGCACGCGCGAAAAAAGCGAAGAGGCCAAAAAGGGCTTCAGTGCGCTGAGAGCGGCCGAACCGAATTATGCCCGCTTCGACATTTCGATACCGCCCACCCACAAGAGCGGAAAAATTGAGTGGTCGACCGGAAAACCCGACGCGAAGAAAGATTTTGTCGTCACGCAGGCGCAGATGTTGAGCAAGGCTCGTTTCAACGATGACCTCGGAGATATCACCCGCTCCGGCAAGCAGATCGCGCTTTTCGTGCATGGCTATAATTACAGCTATCAGGAAGCGCTTTTCCGGGCAGCGCAGATGGCAGCCGATGCCAATATGGATGGCGTGCCGCTGGTCTTCTCTTGGCCGTCACAGGCGAATGTCGCGGGCTACGTTGCCGACAAGGAATCGGCGACCTATTCCCGCGATGCGCTTGCCAATCTCCTAACGGATCTCACACGCCGTTCTCCGCGCAAGAACATCGTCGTTTTTGGTCACAGCATGGGTGGCTGGCTGGTCATGGAAGCGCTGCGCCAGTTGCGTTTCGAGGGACGAAACGACGTTATCGCCAAGCTGCAGGTAGTGCTTGCCGCACCCGATATCGATGCCGATGTCTTCCGCACACAGATCGAGGTGGTTGGCCGGCTCAACCCGCCGCTTACCGTTCTGGTCTCCAAGGATGACCGTGCTCTCAAAGCCTCTTCCATACTCGGCGCAGACGTGACGCGAATCGGCGCACTTGACGTTACGGATCCCAAGGTACAGGAAGCCGCCCTGAAAGAAGGCGTTCAGTTCGTTGATATCTCCAAACTGAAAGCCTCAGACCCGCTCAATCACGACCGCTACGCCGCCTTGGCGGCGCTCGTGCCGCAGCTGGAGTCAAGCCGCAACGGCAATGGACAAAACGGCATCGGTCGCGCGGGCGCTTTCGTGTTCGATGCTATCGGCGCAACCGTGTCCAGCCCCTTTCGGCTTGCCAGCCAGGTGGTGAACCCGCAGTGAATTTACCGCGGTTTGCCCAAAGGGTTCAGAAGTCCCAGTCTTCGTCCTCGGTCGCGACCGCCTTGCCGATGACGTATGACGAACCGGACCCCGAAAAGAAGTCGTGGTTCTCATCTGCATTGGGCGAGAGCGCTGAAAGGATCGCCGGATTGACCCGGCAAGCCTCGGCGGGAAACAGTGCCTCGTAACCCAGATTCATGAGGGCCTTATTGGCGTTGTAGTGCAGGAACTGCTTGACGTCTTCGGTCAGGCCGACGCCATCATAGAGGTCCTCGGTATATTTCGCCTCGTTGTCGTAAAGCTCGAGAAGCAGGTCAAAGGCGAAATCCTTGATCTCCTGCCTTTCGTTTTCATTAAGGCGGTCTACCGCCCTTTGGAACTTGTAGCCGATATAATAGCCGTGCACGGCCTCATCGCGGATGATGAGGCGGATCAAGTCCGCCGTGTTGGTAAGCTTTGCGCGGCTTGACCAGAACATCGGCAGGTAGAAGCCGGAATAGAACAGGAAGCTCTCCAGAAACACGCTGGCGATCTTCTTCTTCAGTGGATCGCCGCTGTCATATTCTCGCATGATGAGCCCGGATTTGCGCTGCAGGAACTCGTTTTCCTCCGACCAGCGATAGGCATCATCGACGTCAGGCGTGGAGCAGAGGGTCGAGAAGATCGAAGAATACGAGCGAGCATGCACGGCCTCCATGAAGGAGATGTTCGAAAGCACCGCCTCCTCATGCGGTGTTGCGGAGTCCGCCATCAGGCGCACCGCGCCGACACCATTCTGAATGGTGTCGAGCAATGTCAGGCCGGTGAAGACACGGATCGTCAGTTTCTGTTCTTCCGGTTTCAGCGTTCCCCAGGAAGGAATATCGTTGGAAAGCGGCACCTTTTCCGGCAGCCAAAAGTTCGAGGTCAGGCGGTTCCAGACTTCGAGGTCCTTGTCGTCTTCGATGCGGTTCCAGTTGACCGCTCGGATACGGGACACGGGTTTTACGGCGATGTTCATTGTCTTGTCCCCCTAATCAGAGCGTGCAGGAAACGCAGCCCTGAACCTGCGTGCCTTCCAGCGCCATCTGGCGCAAACGGATGTAATAGATGGTCTTGATGCCCTTCTTCCAAGCATAGATCTGTGCCCGATTGATATCGCGGGTCGTGGCCGTATCACGGAAGAACAGCGTCAGCGACAGGCCCTGATCGACATGCTGGGTGGCTGCCGCATAGGTGTCGATGATCTTTTCCGGTCCAATTTCGTAGGCGTCCTGATAATACTCAAGATTATCATTTGAGAGATAGGAAGCCGGATAATAAACGCGGCCAATCTTTCCCTCCTTACGGATTTCAATCTTGGAAACGATCGGATGGATGGAAGATGTGGAGTGGTTGATATAGGAGATCGAGCCTGTCGGTGGCACGGCCTGAAGGTTCTGGTTATAGAGGCCTGATGCCATGACCTCCCCCTTCAAAACATTCCAGTCTTCCTGCGTTGGAATGGCGATGCCGGCCTTTTCGAACAAGTCGCGGACCTTTTCCGTCGCCGGCAGCCATTCCCGTTCGGTATATTTGTCGAAATATTCGCCCGAAGCATATTTGGAGTTTTCGAAGCCCTTGAAGCTCTGGCCTCTCTCCATCGCCAGCCGGTTGCTGGCGCGGATAGCGTGATAGGTCACGGTGTAGAAATAGATATTGGTGAAATCTATGCCTTCTTCGGAGCCATAGAAGATGCGCTCGCGCGCCAGATAACCGTGCAGGTTCATCTGACCGAGTCCGATGGCATGGCTTTCGTCGTTGCCCTTTTCAACAGACGGAACGGAGGAAATGTGGCTCACGTCCGACACCGCCGTCAGTGCCCTGATGGAGGTTTCAATGGTCTTGCCGAAATCGGCCGAATCCATTGCCGCGGCGATATTCAACGAACCGAGATTGCAGGAAATATCCTTGCCCATGTGGCTATAGGAGAGATCGGCATTGAATGCGCTCGCTTCGCTGACCTGCAGGATTTCCGAGCAGAGATTGCTCATACTGATGCGACCGGCAATCGGATTTGCCCGATTCACCGTATCTTCGAACATGATATAGGGATAACCGCTCTCGAACTGGATTTCGGCGATGACCTGGAAAAATTCGCGCGCCTTGATCTTCTTCTTTCGGATGCGGCTGTCGGCGACCATCTCGTGGTACTTTTCCGTCACCGAGATTTCGGTGAAGGGCACCCCATAGACCCGCTCCACATCATAGGGCGAGAACAGATACATTTCCTCGTTGTTGCGGGCGAGCTCGAAGGTGATGTCTGGGATGACAACGCCGAGCGACAGGGTCTTGACACGGATTTTCTCGTCCGCATTTTCGCGCTTGGTATCGAGGAAGCGCATGATATCCGGGTGGTGGGCGTGCAGATAGACCGCGCCGGCACCCTGACGCGCACCAAGCTGGTTGGCGTAGGAAAAACTGTCTTCCAGCAGCTTCATGACGGGAATAACGCCGGACGACTGGTTTTCAATCTGCTTGATCGGCGCGCCGAATTCGCGAATATTGGTCAAGGACAGCGCCACGCCACCACCGCGTTTAGAAAGCTGCAGCGCCGAATTGATGGAGCGGCCGATGCTTTCCATATTGTCTTCCACGCGCAGCAGGAAACACGAGACCAGCTCACCGCGGCTCTTCTTGCCAGCATTGAGAAATGTTGGCGTTGCCGGCTGAAAACGGCCGGAAATGATCTCTTCGACCAGATCGCGGGCAAGCTGCTCGTCACCCCGCGCAAGAGCCAGCGCCACCATGCAGACGCGGTCCTCATAACGCTCCAGATAACGTTTCCCGTCGAAGGTCTTCAGGGTGTAAGAGGTGTAGTATTTGAACGCACCGAGGAACGTCGGAAAGCGAAACTTCCGCGCATAGGCCTTATCATAGAGATCGCGCACGAAATTGAAGGAATACTGGTCCAGCACCGCCTGCTCGTAATAGCCCTCCGTCACCAGATAATCGAGCTTTTCCCTAAGGTTATGGAAAAACACCGTATTCTGATTTACGTGCTGGAGGAAATATTGACGGGCAGCGAGCCGATCCTTGTCGAGCTGGATTTTTCCGTTCTCGTCATAGAGGTTCAACATCGCGTTCAGTGCGTGGTAGTCCAAGCCCGCATCAAGCGGCTTCTGGCTTGCGGCTGTTGGCTGTTTGGTATCATTGCGCAATGCGCTAGCGGTCAGCGTGTCCAAAATCGGTCCAATCCATGTTTGACGTTGGCGACGTCTTCTTCCGTTCCGAGAAGCTCAAAGCGATAGAGAAACGGCACGGCGCATTTGCGCGAGACGATATCTCCGGCGGATGCGAAGGCAGCGCCAAAACTGGTGTTTCCCGCCGCAATGACGCCGCGGATGAGGTTGCGGTTGGAGGGCTCGTTCAAAAACCGGATCACGGGTTTCGGCACTGCCCCTTTGGTGCCGCCGCCGCCATAGGTTGGGGTGACGAGCACATAGGGTTCCGACACGTGCGGTACATCCTCTTCAGCGCCGAGCGGCAGGCGAAGCAACCGCCGCCCCAGTTTCAGAAGGAAACGATGAGTGTTTTCAGAACGGCTGGAATAATAGACGATCAGGCTCATCGCCCGCCGCCTCAGCTGATCGCGCCGATCATATCCGGCCGGAAACCCGCCCAATGGCGTTCGCCGGCAACGACTACGGGAACCTGCATGTAGCCGAGGCCACGGACGTGGTCGAGCGCCTCCGCATCTTCGGAAATGTCAATATCTCATAGGGAACGCCGATACGGTCGAGGGCGCGATAAGTGGCGGTGCATTGGACGCAGGCGGGTTTACTGTAAACGGTGACGGTCATAATTTCCCTCTCGAAGCCAATTTTGGACGCGGCAAAGCCTTGCCGATTGCAATCGCAACCGGACGGTGATGGTTCTGTCATTCAGGTGATGATTGGTGTTTGAAAGTTCGTGCGATCCGAATGAAAACAGATTGATTTTTCGGGCACGCTTCAAGCACCAGAAGTCGCTCCCTACGCTGAGGAGCGTAGCAACTTAAAAATATGCACTGGCATGACTTCACCCCGAAGCTTGTTATGGAGGGGGCAGAAAAGGGCGCACGCAAGTCATTTGCGCGATACACCTTCCTCCGGACACCCCGCCCGTGGACGTTTGCGCTCAAGGCAGGTCTCCTGACTTGCGGGTCACAACATTCATTCCGGCCTTCCCGAAGCTTTCAGCCCCAGTGACTCAAATCGGAACGATGCTCGCCGCTTACAGTTGCGGGGGCAGTTTCGGCCTTGTTCCGCCTCAATGGCGTAACGCACCGAATTCCCGTCTTAGCTCCCAACCCTTGCGAATCGGAAGAACCTTGAACACTAGATATAGTATATGAGGAAATCCTGCCGTCAACCAGTAGACGACGCGAAAGCTGGCCCCTGTGGATCAAAAAGATTCATTGCAGAGCGACAGCCGCTAAACGGCGCGAAACACGTGATGTTCGGGGAACGTCGATCTATTCCCAGATGTCGATGTGGATATCGGCCGGGCGGGCGTTTTCAATCACCCGTTTTCCATTCGGAAGATCGTTCTCGAAAAGCTTGGCGTGAATCTGAGCCGCATCGAGGCCAAAGCCCAGCCATCTGTCACGCAGTCTCTGTTCCAGAACGGTCACGGAAGGTCCTACAAAGACACTCAAATCAAAATGGTCGGATAGCCTTGTCCAGGGCGCTTCGTTGAGCAGTAGATAATTGCCCTCAGCCAGAATAAAGCGCGTTTCAGGCGCGATGGCACGGGCAGAGGCGATGGCGATTTCTCGGGAACGATCGAAAACCGGCACCAGCACTTCCTGCCCGCCCTGCCGAACGGCAGAGACGATATCCAGAAAGCCACGGACATCGAATGTTTCCGGCGCACCCTTCCGCGGCAAAAGCCCCCGCTCTTCAAGGATGCCATTATCCATATGGAAGCCGTCCATGGGAAGCACGGCGGCCGTTTCGCCACGTGCGATGAGAGCATCACACAGGGCATCCGCCAGCGTGGATTTGCCGGCCCCTGGGGGGCCGGCAATGGCAACGATGAAACGGGACTGGCCCTTTGCCCGTCGAAGAACGTCTTCAACGATCGTTACGAGCTTCAACGTCATGCGGCGAGCGTTTCCTTCGGCGCTTCCTTGGCGCCGGTCATGAAGGCGACTGCGTCGGACATCGAATAATCCTTCGGATTGATGACGCAGAGGCGCTTGCCCAACCGATGGATATGAATGCGATCCGCCACCTCGAACACATGCGGCATGTTGTGCGAAATCAGGACGATCGGCAATCCACGGGCGCGGACGTCGAGGATGAGCTCAAGGACGCGCCGGCTTTCCTTGACGCCAAGAGCGGCTGTCGGCTCGTCAAGAATCACCACCTTCGAGCCGAAAGCGGCTGCGCGTGCTACGGCTACACCCTGCCGCTGGCCGCCGGAGAGCGTTTCCACCGCCTGATTGATGTTCTGGATGGTCATCAATCCAAGTTCGGAGAGCTTGTCCCGCGCGAACTTTTCCATGGCCGGCCGGTCAAGGGCACGAAAAAGGCTGCCGGCTATGCCGGGCTTGCGGATTTCGCGGCCGAGGAACATGTTGTCGGCGATCGACAGGGCTGGTGAGAGTGCGAGGTTCTGGTAGACGGTTTCGATACCGGCCTTTCGCGCTTCGATCGGTGAGCGGAACTGCACCGGCTTGCCTTCGAGCCTGATCTCCCCTTCGTCGGGCGTCACCGCGCCCGAGATTGCCTTGATGAGCGAGGATTTGCCAGCGCCGTTATCACCGATGACGGCAAGAATTTCACCGGGATAGAGATCGAAATCGGCATTGTCGAGTGCGGTCACGCGTCCGTATCGCTTGACGAGATTGCGTGCCGTGAGAATGGGTTCGCGTGCCATCAGCCTGCTACCTTTCTGATCCACTGGTCGATTGCAACAGCCAGGATGATGAGGACACCGATCAACAGATAGGTCCATTGCGGGTCCGTACCAATCAGTCTCAAGCCGAGCGAGAAAACGCCGACAATCAGCGCGCCAAACAGCATGCCCATGATCGAGCCGCGACCGCCGAAGAGCGAGAGGCCGCCAATCACGACAGCGGTGATGGATTCGATATTGGCGAACTGTCCGGCCGTTGGCGATACCGAGCCGATGCGGCCGATCAATGCCCAGCCTGCGAAGGCGCAGATGAGCCCCGAAAGCGTATAAACCGTCGTCAGCATGCGCTTGACGTTGACGCCTGCAAGCTCGGCCGCATCCGGATCGTCACCAACAGCGTAGAGGTGGCGGCCCCAGGCGGTGCGGTTCAGCACATACCAGAGGAGGGCAACGAGCAGCACCATGGCGATGACGCCGTAGGTAAAGACGGCACTGCCGAGGCGCAGGTTGTTCCCGAAGAACTGGAGGATGGGTGCCTGCTGCGCAATATCCTGAGCGCGGATGGTTTCATTCGCAGAGTAAAGGAAGTTGGTGGCAAGAACGATCTGCCACATGCCGAGCGTCACGATGAAGGGCGGCAATCGCATGCGCGACACGAGGATGCCGTTGACGAAGCCGCAAAATGCCCCAACAGCCAGTCCGCAGAGAATGGAGAGTTCCGCCGGCAAGCCGTAGCGGAAGGTGAATTGCCCCATGATGACCGAAGACAGTACCATGATGGCGCCGACGGACAGATCGATGCCGGCAGTCAGGATGACGAGCGACTGCGCCGCACCGACGATACCGACAATGGCCACCTGCTGAAGAATGAGCGTCAGCGAAAAGGCAGAGAAAAATTTGCCGCCCAGCGTGATGCCGAACACTATTAGCGACAGCACCAGAACAATCAGCGGGACAGCTGCAGGACTGGAGTGCAGAAAATGCTGGAATTTTTCGAGCAGGCTCTTGTCGTGCGTATCGAAAGCGGCGACCTGGGTCGAGCTTCCGGACAGCACATTTTCAAATTCATTATGCGGTTGGGTCCGCACTGGCTGATCGCTCATGGATTTTCCTCCCGATCGCTTCATCACATTTGCCCTGGAAGCATAACCGTTCTGCAGCGGGCCTTGTGTCGATTCAAACTGTTGAGAAGCGGACTCCGTCGACCCAGGGGCGCGCCCTGCGTCCACTCATCTGGATCACGCCTCATTCACTTGAGGCTGAAAGCGGGGGCAAAAAGCCCCCGCCTGCGTCAGATGCGAGGCATCAGCCCCAGCACTTCTTGAGGCCTTCCTTGGTATCGATCGAGTCGAGACCCTTCACCGGCTTGTCCGTCACCAGCGTCACGCCCGTGTCGAAGAAGGTCTTGCCAGCTGTCGGCTTTGGCTTTTCACCGGTGTCAGCAAACTTCTTGACCGCCTCGACGCCCAGTGCCGCCATGGCCAGCGGATATTGCTGCGACGTCGCACCGATCACGCCTTCGGCCACATTCTTTACGCCCGGGCAACCGCCGTCGACCGAGACGATCAGAACATCCTTTTCGCGACCGACTGCCTTCAGCGCTTCGTAGGCGCCGGCAGCTGCCGGTTCGTTGATGGTGTGGACAACGTTGATGGTCGGATCTTTCTGCAGCAGATTTTCCATCGCTGCACGGCCACCTTCTTCGTTACCGTTGGTGACATCATGGCCGACGATGCGGGGATCGTTCTCATCGCCGATCTTGTTGATGTCCTTCACGTCGATGCCGAAGCCCTTCATGAAGCCCTGGTTGCGAAGCACGTCGACCGTTGGCTGGGAGGGGGTGAGGTTGAGGAATGCGATCTTCGCATCCTTGGCCTTGTCGCCAAGCGTGCCGGCTGCCCATTTGCCGATCAATTCGCCAGCCAGCAGATTGTCCGTTGCGAAGGTGGAATCGGCGGCATCGACGGGTTCAAGCGGCGTATCGAGCGCGATCACCAGAAGCCCGGCATCCCGTGCCTTCTGCACGGCAGGTACGATGCCCTTGGTGTCCGAAGCGGTAATCAGGATACCCTTGGCGCCGTCGGCAATGCACGTTTCGATCGCTGCCACCTGGCTTTCGGAATCGCCATCGATCTTACCGGCATAGGCCTTCAGCGTAACGCCCAGTTCCTTTGCCTTGGCGGTGGCGCCTTCCTTCATCTTGACGAAGAAGGGGTTGGTATCGGTCTTGGTGATGAGGCAAACGGATGTGTCGGCGGCAGATGCAGCGGAAGCGAAAGAAACGCCAAGCGCAAGCGCGCCCAGAAGAGCGGAAACAGTGGTCTTCATGAGATCCTCCCAATGGATATTTGAGTACCTTTACGGTTACCCGACGATCCCGTCTCCTCCGAGATCGACGACCGTTGACGCAGATGGAACCACCAAAGGAACCGGCTGTCAATAAATAAATCCGATTGAATTATTAATTCTGTATGGCATTCTGTCAGCGGCAGGGAGGACAATCGCCACGTCGGTTAACGTTTGCGATAGCAAGATTGCCATAAAGCCTGATCTATCGGTCGCGACAGATAGTGCGGGCGGGAGGATGACATATGAGACACTCTGTTGAGACGGCGCCGCCAGCGCCGCCGACCCCCATGGATATTAGCGGCGGTGCCAATCAGGTTGGCGTGCGCGCTTATAATGAGCGGCTGGTGCTGTCTCTGGTCCGCCGCCATGGCGCGCTGTCGAAAGCCGATATTGCAAGACTTTGTGGGCTGTCGGCGCAAACGGTCTCGGTCATCATGCGTTCGCTTGAGAAGGACGGCCTTCTTATTCGTGGTGAGCGCCTGCGCGGTAAAGTCGGGCAGCCTTCGACGCCGATGCGGCTCAACCCGGATGCCGTGTTTTCGTTTGGTGTGAAGATCGGTCGGCGCAGCGTCGATCTTGTCCTCATGGACTTCGTTGGCCGGATAAGGCTCAAGCTGCGCAGGACCTACCCCTACCCCCTGCCGGAATGGATATTGCCCTTCGTCATCGACGGAATCGCTGAGCTTGAATCGCAACTGTCGCCGCTCGAACGGGAGAGAATCGCGGGCGTTGGTATCGCCGCCCCATTTGAACTTTGGAATTGGGCTCAGGAAGTGGGTGCGCCGCCAATTGAGATGGAGCGGTGGCGCGGCGTCGATATAAGATCGCAGATTGCCGAAGGCGTCAGCTATCCAGTCTTCCTGCAAAACGATGCCACGAGTGCCTGCGGTGCCGAGCTGGTTTTTGGCGCTGGCCAGAATTATCCGGATTTTCTTTACGTCTTCATCGGCTCCTTTATCGGTGGCGGTGTCGTCCTGAACTCGGCGCTTTTTTCCGGGAAGACTGGAACCGCTGGCGCAATCGGCCCGCTGCCCGTCCAGGGCCAGGATGGTAATACCGTCCAGCTCCTGAAAATCGCGTCGATCTTCGTCTTGGAAAACATGTTACGGGAAAGAGGCATCGATCCGCGGCCGCTTTGGTTCTCGCCTGATGAGTGGATCGATTTCGGCGAACCTCTTGAGAGTTGGATCAGGAAGACGGCTGCCGCACTGGCTCAGGCTGTTATCGCGGCGGCCTCCATTATCGATTTCTCCAGCGTCATCATCGATGGCGGCTTTCCGGATTGGGTGAGGGCGCGCATTGTCGCCGCCACCCAGGCCGCTCTGAAACATCACGATCTACAGGGCGTCACGATGCCCGAAATCGTCGAGGGTGCGGTCGGCAGCCAGGCAAGAGCGATCGGCGGCGCCAGTCTGCCGCTTTTCTCTCGATACCTCATTGATCAGAATGTGCTCTTCAAGGATACCACGGGTTGACCGCTGCTTCTGCCGGACGAGTTGAGCGCCTCCGCTCTGATGCCCGCTTGGCGCAAAGCCGCTACCTGATCGACCATCAACGCGATGAGGGGCGATACGATCAGGCCCATACCATCGCGCGCCAGTGCCGGAATCTGATAGCAAAGCGATTTTCCGCCGCCTGTTGGCATCAACACGAAGGCGTTGTTCCCCGCCATCACATGCTCGATGATCTCTGCCTGCCGTCCGCGAAATGCATCATAACCATAGACGGTCTTGAGGATGTGTAATGGCTGAGCTTTCACGTCTTTTTCCGCGGTTCAAGGGCGTCGCATCATCCGGTTTTTGGCGCTCATTGCAATGCGTGGCGCTTCATTTTTGGAGTTTGTATTTTACGTTGAT
>NZ_JBQYSN010000088.1:0-21229 GCF_052686535.1 Agrobacterium sp. DKPNP3
CAGCGGGCGCATGCGGCCGACTGGATGGTGGCGGTACAGTTCGACGGAAACGGTCTTCTCGACCATCTGCAGCGCCTTCAGAAAATCCGCTCCCGCTGGGTGTTCGATCATCACGGCAAGTTCTTCAAGGGCATCAAAACCGACGGGCCGGAAATGGCGGCGCTTCTCAAACTCATCGACCGCGGCAATCTATGGTTCAAATTTGCCGGCGTCTACGAAAGTTCGCGGGAGAGCTGGCCCTATGCGGATGTTGCCGCCTTTTCACGGGTGATTGCGGCCCATGCGCCGGAGCGCATCGTCTGGGGCACCAACTGGCCGCACAATTCGGTGCGCGAGACGGCGGCCTATCCCGATGATGCCCGGCTGGCGGAACTGACGCTCGGCTGGTTGCCGGATGAGGCGGCGCGCCGTCGGGCGCTGGTCGAGAACCCGGAAGCGCTGTTCAAGCTGTCGCCCGTCAAGGCGACCTAGTTTCGTCGGGGATGGTTGGGGAAGGGCCTATCATCTCTTCAAGCGAAAGGTCTTTGCATGCCGGCCCGGAGGGGCGTCACAAAATCGGTCCGCTAGGCCTTGGAGGGGCCGGGCCGTATCAACAACGGAGGAGGAAAGCATGAAAAAGATTGCAAGCATGATGTGCGTCGCGATGGGGCTCGCGCTGTCAGGCGTTCCCGCCGCGGCGCAGGAAATCACTCTGCGGTCGGCCGACATCCATCCGGATGGTTATCCGACGGTCGAGGCTGTTAAATATATGGGCGAGTTGCTGGCCGAACGCAGCAATGGCCGCATCAAGATACAGGTGATGAACAATTCCGTGCTCGGCGGCGAGAAGGACACTATCGAGCAGACCCGCTTCGGCGTCATCGACATGAACCGAGTCAACGCCGCGCCCTTCAACAACCTAGTGAAGGAAACCACGGTTCTAGGTCTGCCTTTCCTGTTCCGTTCGACGGAGCACATGCACAATACGGTCGACGGCCCGATCGGTGACGAGGTTCTGGCGGCCTTCGAACCGCACGGCCTTATCGGCCTTGCCTTTTACGATTCCGGTGCGCGTTCCTTCTACACCACCAAAAAGCCCATCGAGAAACTGGCCGATCTGAAGGGCCTCAAAATCCGCGTACAGCAATCGGATCTGTGGATTTCAATGATGCAGGCCTTTGGCGCGAACCCGACGCCGATGCCGATGGGCGAGGTCTATTCGTCCCTTGAAACCGGTGTCGTCGATGGCGCGGAAAACAACTGGCCCTCTTACGAGTCCGCCCGCCATTATGAGGTGGCGAAGAACTATTCGCTGACGGAACATTCCCTCAATCCGGAAATCCTCGTCATCTCAAAGATTTCCTATGACAAGCTCTCGCCTGAGGACCAGAAGCTGCTGCGCCAGGCGGCCAAGGATTCCGTCGGCAAGATGCGCGAACTCTGGAGCGCCCGCGAAAAGGCGTCGGAAGAAAAGGTCCGCGCCGGTGGCGCCAATGTCATCAAGGTCAACAAGGAGGAATTCGCGGCCGCGATGGGTCCGGTCTACGACAAGTTCGTGACCGATCCGAAGATGAAAGACCTTCTGGAACGGGTGAAAGCGGTCAAGTAACGCGCGGAAAACCGGCCTTGGAGACAGGGCCGGTTTTCTTTTGCCACCGTTGATGCGGGAGGAACAGACAATGCGAAATTTCATGCGGGCAATCCGCCCCCTTCTCGGCGCGCTCAGCCACGCGTCGCTCTATATTGCCGGTATCGGCATGATCGCCATGACGCTGATCGTCGGCTGGCAGGTTTTCGCGCGATATATTCTCAATGATTCACCCAGCTGGTCGGAGCCGCTGTCGCTGCATCTGATGTCATGGTTCATCATGCTGGGGGCAGCCGTTGGCGTGCGCGAAAGCGTGCATCTGGGGCTCGATATCCTGCGCTACATGATGCCGCCCCGTGTCCAGAAGGGCATGGACATGACCAGTCTTGCGCTCATCTTCTTTTTCGGCGCCGGCATGGCCTGGTACGGCACGTCGCTTTCAATGGGCACGTGGTCAGCGACCATTCCGGTTCTTGGCTGGCCGGGCGGAACGGACTTCTTTCCGTTGATCGGTGGGGGTTTCCTCGTCGCGCTTTTCGCCGCCGAACGTTTCGTCGACCTTGCCATCGGCGAGGACATCGCAGCTGACGTCATTGTGCAGGAGGCCGCGTAATGGCATACACCATTCTCTTCGGCGTCTTCACGCTGCTGATGCTCATCGGCACGCCGATTGCGTTCTGCCTCGGCATCGCCTCCTTCGCCACCGTTCTTTATCTCGGCCTGCCGCCAATCGTCGTCTTCCAGCAGATGAATTCGGGCATGAACGTTTTTGCGATGATGGCGATCCCGTTCTTCATCTTCGCAGGCGACCTGATGGTGCGTGGCGGTATTGCCCATCGCCTCATCCGCTTCGCCGCCGGCCTCGTCGGGCATCTACGTGGTGGTCTTGGCCAGGTCAATATCGTGGCATCGACGCTGTTCGGCGGCATCTCCGGCTCGGCCGTCGCCGATGCTTCAGCTGTCGGCGGCTTAATGATCCCGCAAATGGCCAAGCGCGGTTATGACAGGGATTACGCCGTCAACGTCACCGTCAACGCGGCTATCATCGCGCTGATGATCCCGCCGTCGCATAACATGATCCTTTATTCGATCGCGGCCGGCGGCAACGTCTCGGTGGCCGATCTTTTCACCGCCGGCATCATTCCGGGCTTCCTGCTTGCTGCGGCGCTGATGGTGACGGCCTATATCGTTGCGCGGCGCAAGGGTTATCCGTCCGAGCCATTCCCGGGTTTTTCCAGGCTGATGTATTACCTGCTGGCCTCATTTCCGGGCATCCTCCTGATCGGCATTATCTTCGGCGGCGTCCGTTCAGGCGTTTTCACGGCGACCGAAAGTTCCTGCATTGCGGTGCTCTATGCGTTTCTCGTCGCCATGCTGGTCTACCGCGAGCTCAACTGGGAAGGTTTCGTGGACGCGGTGATGGGAGCGGTCCGTACCACGGCCATGGTTCTGCTCGTCATCGGGACAGCCGCATCGTTTGGTTGGCTGATGGCCTTTCTGCAGGTGCAGACGCTGATGATTGCCGCGATCAGCGCGATTTCGGACAATCCGATCATCGTGCTGCTGGTCATCAATGTCATCCTGCTGTTGCTCGGCACCTTCATGGACATGGCGCCGATGGTCATCATCTCCACGCCGGTGCTTCTGCCCGTCGTGAAGGCCTTCGGCATAGATCCCGTCCACTTCGGCGTGGTCATGATCCTGAACGCTGGTATCGGTCTCAACACACCGCCGGTAGGAACCGTGCTCTTCGTCGGCTGCGCGGTCGGCGGCATATCGATACGGGAGGCGATGCGCACGATCTGGCCGTTCTTCGGCGCGAGTATCGCCGTGCTGCTGGCCGTGACCTATATTCCGTCGCTCTCCCTTTGGCTGCCTTCGCTTTTCCGTTGAAGCGGGATGGCCGGGTAAAAATCAATGGGCGCCGGATGTCGCGATCAGCCGGCGCTTTTACAGTTGCGGCGAGGCGATTAATGAATCCCATCGACTATTTTGACCAATTTTCGAGCCGATACCGCCACTACAAGGGCGGAAGCTGGTGTTACGAGGACGGGTGTGTCTATCGTGGTTTGCAGCAGCTTTATGACGCGAGCGGAGATCGTCGCTGGAATGCGCATCTTCATCGCCTTGCCGATCAACAGATAGCGCCTGATGGAACGCTCGCCGGTTACGATCCGCAGGAATATAATATCGACCACGTTTTAGCCGGGCGTGTTCTTTTTCCCCTCTCGGCGGAAACGACCGATCTGCGTTATCTTAAGGCTGCAGAGCATCTGGCGGGGCAGCTCAGCACGCACCCCCGGACGGCAGCGGGGAACTATTGGCACAAGAAGCGCTACCCGCATCAGGTCTGGCTGGACGGCCTCTACATGGGTCTTCCCTTCCAGATCGAATATGGCCTTGCCAAAGGTCGCGAGGATTTAATCGGCGATGCCTTACGCCAGTTTTCGACCGCACTCGCCGTCACGAAAGACGGCGGCGATCTTTATGTTCATGGTTACGATGAAAGCCGCAGCCAGCTTTGGGCCAACAACGAAAGCGGCAAATCACCCGCCGTCTGGGCGCGCGCGGTCGGGTGGCTCGCCATGGCGCTGGTGGACGCGCTGACACTTCTTCCGGAAGACAACGCAACGCGAACGCTTCGGGATGCGGCACGGCACCTTCTGGCGGGCATCGTGGCGCGACAGACCAACAACGGCCTCTGGATGCAGGTTCTGGACGAACCGCACCTCGCGGGCAACTATGAGGAAACGTCGGCGTCTGCCATGTTCGCTTATGCATTGTTGCGCGCGGTGCGACTGAAGCTCGTGCAGGGGAGAGCGGCAAACGACGCCCTTTCAGCGGGTCGTCGCGCCCTTCAGGCGACCTTGCAAACGCGCCTCAAAGCTGATGAGCAAGGTGTGATGCGGCTGATCGGTATCGTGCATGTCGCCGGGCTTGGTGGCTTCGAGGGGAATTATCGCGATGGGACGCCGGAATATTATCTCACGGAGCCTGTTGTCTCCGACGATGCCAAGGGTGTAGGGCCGTTAATGATGGCCTATGCGGAGAGCCTGCGTCTTGCCGCGGCGAATGCCGGCCAAGGGGCCCCGCCGATTGGATGAAATGCCAGGTTCAGGCTTTGTTTTTTTCAATGAAACGAATGGCGTCGCCGACAGTCAGGATGGTGTTGGCGGCGGAATCAGGGATTTCGACCCCGAATTCCTCTTCAATTTCCATCACGATCTGGACGGTCTCGAGGGAATCTGCACCAAGATCGTCTGCGAAGTTGGCGTCATCGACGACTGCGGCGGGGTCCGCACCAAGCTGATGGACGATGATGTCTCTGATACGTTCTGCAATGGTGGACACGGTAATACTCCGCAAGACTTGTCCGCCGCGCACCCCGACCCAGGTAAAATCGCCTTAAATTTCCAAGACGAAACCAAAACAGATTTCGCTGGGACAGGCATCAGAGTCACCTGGTCGAAAGATGATGACATCGGGGCGTATCATGCCTTTCGCAACCGCGAAAGGGCAGGTGGTCCAACATCATAGTCGAGGATAATGCGGTTTGCTCGCGATCCCGAACATATTTTCGCTGGCTAAGATGAACCTGCTCGCAGTAAAGCTCGTCCATTAGAACATCAAACTGTTCAGTCACCCCAGAGCCATAACCCATGATAAACTCATCTTCGGAACGGTTCATATTGCTCGACGGTATCAGGGGGGTGGCCGCTCTTTTCATCGTTCACCGCCATGCCGAGGACCTGTTTGGAAAGAGCACGGCGTCGAGTTATCTGGCCGTGGACTTGTTCTTTGCGCTTAGCGGTTTCGTGCTGGCGCATGCCTATAGCCGCAGATTGGGCGAAGGCGTCATGACGCCCGGCTTTTTCATGAAGGCGCGCTTCGCCCGGCTCTATCCGCTTTATGTCCTGGCGCTAACGTTGATGGCCGCTTATTTCATCTGTCTCTACGCGCTCGGCCTGCCGACGCCGATCGATGATCTGCACCGCCTCATCAATCCCGGCGAACTCGCTTTCGCCCTCATCACGGGCTTGCTGTTTTTGCCAGCACCCTTCACACTGACGCTAAACGGTGCACTGTTTCTCGTCAGTCCGGCGTGGTCGCTCTTCAACGAACTTGTGGTGAATGCCTTTTATGCCCGTTGGGGTGTGCGGTTTTCGGTGCGGCAGACTGCTCTTGTACTGGGACTCAGTGCGTTTGTGCTGATGGTTGCGGCGGTCGAGTTCGGGCGTCTGCATGCGGGCTTTCGCTGGCACGAGATGTATGCCGGCATGGGACGTGTCTTCTTCTCGTTCTTTGCTGGCGTGCTGGTTTACCGTTTCCGCGATCGCACACCGCAAATAAGACCCGTTCAGGCGATCCTTTGCCTTCTCTTTGTCTGTACCATTCTCGCAGTTCCGATGTCGCCCGAGCTTCGGCCATTTTTTGACCTTGCGGTCGTTCTGTTCGTCTGGCCGCTGCTTCTGGTCGTCGCCAGCAAAACGGTGCCGGGGCGCAGCGTCGGCGCGGTATCGGTGTTTCTCGGAACGGCGTCCTATGCGGTCTATGTCCTGCATATTCCGCTTCTCGCCTGGACCGAATTTCTGATCCCGGCGGTTCACCGCGACGATATGGCCCTTCCGGCGGGCGTCGTTTTCCTCATTGCCACGACGTGCCTCTCCTGGTGGCTGACGGTCTACTACGATCAGCCAGTCCAGAGATGGTTGA
This sequence comes from Agrobacterium sp. DKPNP3, assembly GCF_052686535.1. NCBI lineage: Bacteria > Pseudomonadati > Pseudomonadota > Alphaproteobacteria > Hyphomicrobiales > Rhizobiaceae > Agrobacterium > Agrobacterium sp. DKPNP3. The sequence goes on from NZ_JBQYSN010000088.1 coordinate 6,281, forward strand.
AAAGCCGATTGAAGAAGCAACGCGACGTCCGCCAGCCGGTCTGATCCTGTCCTGTGTTCGCGCTGTCAATAATGCGCGAAAATCGGTGCCGTTATCACGAAGGCCGCAACGAGGCTGATGATCGTCAGTTTCGCCGCTCGCATGCGGCGCATTCTGCGACCGCTCCAGTCATACGTCATACCCACCTCCACGCAGACGCAAAACATATCGGCAGGGGCTGCATCCGAATAGCGGAGCCGTTATGGGATCCCACTCGTCAGACGTACATTCCATGCCTCAGCGTTCCCAAGCCCGCCTGATCGCAGGGGGGACGCTTAATATCAGTGTTGCCTGATATAGGGAGTTTGCCAAGCCATTATTTTCATCGGTGATTTCGGAGGTGATTTTGGAGGCTGAATAACCAGCGCGTGTCCCGCAGAAAACAAAAAAGGCCGGGGCAATATTGCACCGACCTTCCTCACATCGCTCTCAACACCAGTGCCAGTACATCCGTGGTCAAAAGTCTAAAAGCGACTAACGCAACTGCGAACGTCGATTTCATTCGCGCTCACCAGCAGTTGCTATGAGAGATATTTAGTTTGGCAATGTGGCCAAATCAAGTCCAGTATCTATATCGATGAATTTATTCGACTTGATACGCAGGCCACAGGCCGCACTATTTCTTTTTGCCGTCCGCCGTGGTGGCGTTTGCGAACTTGACCTGTGAGCCAGCAGGGGCTGCTGCCGGCGCTTTCGTCTTGTCCTTCTTGGGTTTTCGGATTTCCTTGTTGCTGCGCAACTGACCCTTGGCCATGGTGTCCTCCTCCTGAATTCCATAGCCACTGGCGGCTATGGATGATCCGCTCCTGATGCAGTTCTCGCAGCGTTTCCGGAGATCCCGAACGGCTATCTCTTGCCGGATCGTTTTTTCGCGGCAACGGGAGCGTCGACAATAACAGTCGCTTCCTGTGCTTCACGAAGCTGACGAAGTCGTTCCGTTTTGCGGGCGCGCTGGTCAGCCTCGGCATTGATGATCTGCTTTGCGGCGCTATCCGTCAATGATGCTTTGTCCTGCGCGGATAATTTGCCGGGTTTGAAAAAAGCTTCTTTAGTCGCGGCCATGGCATTCTCCTTTGGGCAAGAGCAGTGTCGAGCGGCTTAGCGGGTGCGGGCAGCCTTCTTCGGCGCCGGCAGCAGGCCCTCACGCTGCATCTTCTTCTTTTCCAGCTTGCGATGACGACGCACGGCTTCGGCCTGTTCACGGACCCGCTTTTCCGAAGGCTTTTCATAGGATTCGCGTGCACGCATTTCGCGGAATATGCCCTCGCGCTGCATTCTCTTTTTCAGAACGCGAAGGGCTTGGTCAACATTGTTGTCGCGGACGAGTACTTGCAAGAAATTCTCCTTTAGCAGCCGACGCTGCTACTTTCTGACTTTGATGGAACTCAGGTTGATCCAGCTGGATCCCGCTTCGCGCACCGACGTGTTTTCGCTGGCGCGTGGCGTCGGCGTGGTGGACGCTGACAAATCTATTTCGTCGATCGCAATACTGCGGTCGAAATTTTCCTGCTGGAAGCGCACCCTGAGACGAACGACGCCCTGTCCCTCCGGCATGACGGACATCACGCGCGCAGGATCTTTGGGCTGGTTGTTGCCGATGACACCGGGCTTCAGAAAAACCGTGTCGCCGGACTTGTAGGAATTTTTACGCATAGGACCTCCATGGCCCAAAAACAAAAGGCCGGGCGTTGACCCGACCTCTCACAGTCATCCTAACCTGCAGCCAGTACATCCGTGGTCTGCAGTTTGGAAATGACGAATATCAAGCTGCCTGAAGGTTGTCAGCCGAGCTCTTGCCAGAACGACGGTCCTGGACGATCTCGTAGCTGATCTTCTGGCCGTCGTTCAGAGAACGCATGCCAGCGCGCTCAACAGCGGAGATGTGAACGAAAACGTCCGTGCCGCCGTTGTCAGGCTGAATGAAGCCGAAGCCCTTGGTGGCGTTAAACCACTTTACAGTACCAGTGTTCATAACGATTTCCTTTCGTAGAATCGTTGTGGTTCCCGCGATACCTTGCGGGATAAGATCGATTATTTGAGAGGAAATCCGACGGGGAACAGTCTGTTCCAGAACGACGTCACAAGCAATGGTCGATCAAGCAAATATAGGCTCAATTTTTGATTTTGCAATGACCGAAGCGGAGAAACAGGATTTTCGTCTCGTATTTGAAGGCTAAGCTGCTGTTAATGCGCCGAAATATAATAAAGGTATGATATTTCGGCGCTGTTGGCGTCAACCGGAGCCCGGCGTGACATCCTTGCCGTCGCCATCCGGCAGGCTGCCGGCGCCAGGGGTCTTTTCATTGTCTGTTAGCGACGGTTTGGCGTGGGGACCCGCCGGCGGAATATCGCTGGCCTTGGAGGGCTTGTTATCATCGCGTTTTGGCGTTTGCTCTTGCGTCATGAGGGTTCTCCTTTTGACGGGAAAACGCTGTTGCGCACACGAGGTTCCGCAATCAAGGCGGAGCACGCCTCAGGAGAACGAGCTTAGCGTCGGGAACGCGGTTTTTTCTCTTCGCGGTTCATATCCCGTCCCACCCATTTGAAGAACACAATGAGGCAGAGGCCGATGACGATAAGCGGAACGATGGACTGCAAACTGGACATGACTCACTCTTTCTTCCCCCGGCAGTCACTCTACCGGTAGGGAAGAAGCGCGTAATCTGCGGAATATCGCCCGTTCTTTTTCGTAAATTGAGCAGCAACGACCTTGTCTGCGGATCGAAGACTAAAGCGGCAGCGATTTTATAGGCTGGGATCCGCCTTCACGGGCGCTTTTCAGCGCCGCCACGCCGGTCAGAACGGACATGGCGCCTGCGCGTGAGCCCGCCCGCTGCCGCAGCCGATCATTGGAGCCAGGCTTGAAAATCATGTCGCGCATACGGTTGTCCCCGCCATAGTGGCCGCCCGGCTCATGCGGCACCCATATGCGCTCGACACCGCCGCCAAAACTTTTGACGACGAGGATTTCGTCGGCAGGGGGTTCGGTCCACGGCTGCTTTTCATACTGGCGCATCTCGATGCGACCCTTGTGGCCATTGAAGGCGATGTGGTGGCCCTCTATCGGCATGTAAGTGTTGAGCGAATAGGAAACCTGCACACCGCTCTCGTAACGGATCGAAGCGCTCATCGTGTCGGGAATGTCGATCTCCTCCCGGAAGACACAGGCATCACGCATGTAGCCGTCAATGCTGGACGGGTCTTCATAGAGCGCGTCAAGGAAGGGATCGGCGCCAAGATCCATGAAATAATCACACTCATCCTTGTGCGGACAGGTGCGACAGCGCGTTCCGCGGAACGGGCCATTCCTGCCATAATGCAGCAGCTGTCCGAACCCCTTCACTTCCACGGGGTCGGAATCGAGATACCAGTTCAAGAGATCGAAATGGTGGGTGGCCTTGTGCACGAACAGGCTGCCGGAATGTTCGGTGAAGGCGTGCCAGCGGCGGAAATAATCCGCGCCGTGGTGGTTATCGAGATACCAGTGGAAATCGACCGAGGTTACAGTGCCGATGGCGCCTTCGTCGATCAGCTCCTTGATGCGGGCGGCGGTGGGGGAGAAACGGTAGTTGAAGGAGACGTCGACACGGCGGCCGCTTTTGGCTTCCGCCGCGCGAATGCGATCGATCTTCTCCGGGGTGGTGGTCATCGGTTTTTCACTGATGACATCGGCTCCGCCTTCCAGCGCACGGATGATAATGTCATCATGCGTGTCGTCAGGCGTGCAGACGATTACCAGTTCCGGGCGCTGCTCCAGCATCATTTGGTCGAAATCATCGTAAAGCGGCGCGCTCGATCCCATCATGGCGCGGGCGCGTTCGGCGCGCATCAGGTTCAGGTCGCAAATGCCCACCAGCTCGACATAATCGCTCCAGCCGGCCAGCAATTCGCGGCCCCACATGGTGGTGCCGCGATTGCCGGTGCCGACCAGCGCGTAACGTTTGCGTTTCACCCTTTCAGGCATTGTCACTCTCCCGGATAATCAACAAACAGTCTTGAAACGCTCAATTACGGTGGTGAGAACCTCATCCATCGGCCGCGCCTGCCAGCGATGCGAGAAAATCTCCACTTCCTGCGGGCCGTGGAAGCCGGCGGCCTCGATCATGGCGCGAAACGCCTTGAGATCAATCACGCCGTCGCCCATCATGCCGCGATCATTGAGCGGATCGGTGGTCGGCACCAGCCAATCGCAGATGTGGTGGGCGAGAATTTGCCCGTTTCTGCCTGCACGCGCCACCTGCTCCTCCAGTTCCGGATCCCACCAGACATGATAGACGTCGATCGCGACGCCCGTTCCCTCGCCCAGCCGGTCACAGAGATCGAGCGACTGTTTGAGCGTGTTGAAACAGGCCCGGTCCGCAGCATAGAAGGGATGCAGCGGCTCTATGGCGAGTGGCACACCGGCGGCTCGGGCGTAGGGAAGAAGTTCGGCCATGCCGTCCTCCACCATCTGCCGCGCACCTTTAAGATCGCGCGAACCGGCGGGAAGACCGCCCACGACAAGCACAAGGCAGTCGGCCTTCATGGCCGCGGCCTCATCGACGGCGCGTTTATTGTCCTCGATGGCGAGCCGGCGGTCTTCTACGTCGATGGCGGGGAAAAAGCCGCCACGGCAATGGCCGGAAAGGCGCAGGCCGTTCGCTTCGACGATGCGCGCGGCTTCGGTCAGCCCGATCCCGTGGACCTGCTCGCGCCACGGCGAGATAGTTGTGATGCCGTGGGCGAGGCAGGCGTCAACAATGGCGCTGAAGTTAGCGCCTTGCCGCACGGTGGCGAAATTGATGGAAAGGCCTTCAAGGCTCATATCGATATCTCCCCTGGTTCTGCTGCCTTAGCCGATGCCCCGGACCGAAAGGAACGCCTTCATGCGGTGCGTCGCCAGGTCAGGCTCGGCCAGCACGTTGGCCTTGTCCGCCAGCCGGAAAAGCTCGGCGAAATGCTGCGTGGAACGGGTGCTTTCCTGTCCGCCAACCATGGTGAAATGATCCTGCAATCCGTTGAGGTAGGCGAGGAACACCACACCTGTCTTGTAGAAGCGGGTAGGTGCCTTGAAGATGTGACGCGAGAGCGCCACCGTCGGCTCCAGAATGTCGAAGAATTCATTGTCAGCGCCGCGCTTCAGGCTGGCGAGCGCCTTGGAGGCGGCGGGCGCGATGGCGTCGAAAATGCCGAGTAGGGCGTCCGAATGTCCTTGTGCGTCGCCGGCGATCAATTCGGCATAATTGAAATCGTCGCCGGTATACATGCGCACGCCCGCGGGCAGGCGGCGGCGCATGGCAATTTCCTTCTCCTTGGAAAGAAGCGAAATCTTGATGCCGTCGATCTTGTCGGCATTCTCCTCTATCATGGCAAGGCAGGTATCCATCGCCACCATATGGTCGCCCGAGCCCCAATAACCCTCAAGCGCCGGGTCGAACATCTCGCCCAGCCAGTGGATCACCACTTTCTGGTCGGCGTGGCCAAGGACCCTGGAATAGGACTTGAGATAATCATTCGGGGAACGAGCGGCAGCGGCCAGAGCGCGGCTCGCCATCAGGATAACGCGACCGCCTTCACCCTGAACAAAATCAAGCTGTTCAAGGTAAGAGTGGACAATCTGATTCAGATCGTAACCGCTGCCGTTCAGATGATCGGTGCCCACTCCGCAGGCAATCAGCGCATCCTTGCGACTGGCGGCTTCCTTCAGCGACCGGGAGATCAGCTCCTGCGCCTGCGGCCATGCCAGCCCCATGCCGCGCTGCGCCGTGTCCATGGCTTCGGCCACGCCGAGGCCGAGGTCCCACAGCCGGTGACGGAAACGTAAGGTCGCATCCCAGTCGATGGCCGGTGTCAGCCACGGATCGTTGTCGGCAAGCGGATCGGCCACCACGTGAGCGGCGGCGAAGGCGACGCGGTTGAAATCCGCAGCACTTCGTTTTTCAACAGCGACCGGTGTGCCGGACAGCCTGTAGACCTCGATGCTGCGGTCGTCCTTCGGAAGCTTGAGTTCGCTCACGTCAGCCTCCTCAGGAAATGGCGGGAACGTCGAGCCAGCGGCGTTCCTTCCACGATCTCAGCCCCAGCTCGGCAAGCTGCACGCCCTTCACGCCTTCCATCAGCCCATAGGGCCATGGGTCATTGTCCACCAGATGGCGCACGAACATTTCCCACTGCGCCTTGAAGCCATTGTCATAGACGACATTGTCAGGCACTTCCTGCCAGGTCTTGTAGAAGTCGATGGTCTGCGGCTGGTCGGGGTTCCATACCGGCTTTGGCGTGTTGGTGCGGTGCTGGGTGAAGCACTTCGTTAGCCCCGCCACCGCCGAGCCGTGGGTGCCGTCCACCTGGAAGGTGACGAGATCATCGCGACGCACCCGTACCGCCCATGAAGAGTTGATGTGGGCGATAATCCCGCCCTCCAGTTCAAAGGTGGCGTAGGCGGCGTCGTCCGCATCCGCTTTGTAGGCTTTGCCCTGTTCATCGAAACGTTCGGGAATGTGCGTCGTGCCGAGGCAGCTCACAGATTTCACCGGGCCGAAGAGATTGTCGAGCACATAACGCCAGTGGCACAGCATATCGAGAATGATGCCGCCGCCGTCCTTCAGGCGGTAGTTCCACGACGGGCGCTGCGCCGGCTGCCAATCGCCTTCAAAAACCCAGTAACCGAATTCGCCGCGCACGGAGAGGATTTTGCCGAAAAAGCCGCTGTCGCGCAGCATGGCGAGCTTTCGCAGGCCGGGCAGGAACAGCTTGTCCTGCACAACGCCGTGCTTGATGCCCGCACTTTCGGCGAGCCGGGCAATCGCCAGCGCCTCCTCCATCGTGTCCGAAATGGGCTTTTCGCAATAGACGTTCTTGCCGGCCTTGATGGCTTTCTCCAAGAGGCTGCCGCGCATCTGCGTGGTGCCGGCGTCGAAGAACAGCGTGTCGTCGGGGTTTGCCAAAGCTGCGTCGATATCGGTCGTCCAGCGGGCAACATTGTGCTTCCTGGCGATTTCCTCGATCTTCGCGCCGTTGCGGCCGACCAGAATGGGGTCGAGCATGACCCTTTCGCCGTTCTTCAACAGCACGCCGCCCTGATCGCGAATAGCGAGAACGGAGCGCACGAGGTGCTGGTTGTAACCCATGCGGCCGGTGATGCCGTGCATGATAACGCCGATACGTTTCATGAATTTCCTCCCAAGGCGGCCTTTTCCCGAAGGCCGCTTCCGTCAAACATGGCTATTTGTAACCATTTGGTTATTTGTGATCGTGAAGAGTACGATCTGTCAAGGTGTTTTTGGCAGGAAAAGTTCGGATTTTGAGAAGAGCAGCCGTCAGCCTTGCCCACCGCGCTGCAAAAGAAAACGACGCGCTTCGCGGATGCGAATAGCGCGTCCTCGCTGTTGTTAAACGAGAATTCGGTTCTCTTGGTTCAGACTGGCCGCACTGCAGCAAGCAGGGTGTTGACGATATGCTGGCCCCAGCGTTCCAGTTCAGATGGGTCGGTCAGGTCGCGCTGGAAGATCGTCGACAGCGTAAACCGGTTCGAAAGATAGAAAGCGCCGAGCGAAGCGATGGTCAGATAGACGTCGATCGGATCGAGGCCGTCGCGAAATTCGCCCGCCTCGCTGCCACGCCGCAACACGTCTTCAAGTTCCGAAATGAAATTCGAATGCATCGCCGTGATCGTCGGGGATTGCCTGAGATAGCGGGCTTTATTGAGGTTTTCGGTGGCGAGAATGCTCAGAAATTCCGGATGGTCGAGGAAATAATGCCAGGTGAAAAGTGCAAGTTCCCGTAAGCCCTCCGACGGGGGCTTGCGGGTCAGGTCAAGCCGTCTTTCGGTGTGGCGGATATGGCGATAGGCGTCCTCCAGAACCGCGAGATAAAGTGCGTCCTTATCGCCGAAATAGTGATAGATCATCCGTTTGTTGGTGCCGGCGCGACGAGCGACAACATCGATTCGAGCGCCGGCAAGGCCCTTCGCCGCCACCTCGCGGCGGGCCGCTTCAAGAATGGCGGCCCGGGTTCTTTCAGGGTTCCGCACCTGTGTCGTCGCGCGCTTGCGCTTGGGCGCTGGAGTTTCTTGCGGGGCCGCGTCGAGTGGCTGGTCCTTTGTCGTTTTTTCCATTTAAGCACCCGCTTGACAATGTTTGCGATCGGTGTTCCCATGTAACCAATTAGTTATAAAACGGCAAGTGTCGTTTACGCTCATCATCAATTTGGCAGTCATTAGGGAGGAGTTGCCAATGTCCGTGATGCTTCACAGGAGAAGTGTGCTTTCAGCGGGGCTTGCGGCCCTGTCGCTAGCAGCATTTGGAGGAGGTTCGGCGCAGGCCCAGGCCGCGCGACTTCGCATGTTGTGGTGGGGTTCGCAGGAGCGCGCCGATCGCACCAATAAGGCGATAGCAGCCTATAAGCAGGTTAAGCCGGATCTCGACATTGCCGGGGAATTCGCCGGCTGGAGCGATTACTGGCCGCGCCTTGCCACCCAGGTGGCGGGCCGCAATGCGCCTGACCTGATCCAGATGGATTACCGCTACATCTTCGAATATGGCCGTCGCGGCGCGCTTGCGCCGCTGGACGAGTATATTGGCAAGGGCCTGAAGATCGAGGATTTCGGCAAGATGAACATCGATTCCGGCAGGGTCGATGGCAAGCTTTACGGCATCAATCTCGGCGTCAATTCCAGCGCCGTTTTCTTCGACAAGGCGGCCTGGGAAAAATCCGGCGCGACGCCGCCAGCGATCGGCCAGACCTGGGAAGAGTTTGCCGAAAACGCCGCCAAGCTCAGCAAGAACAAGCCGAAACCCGGTTATTATGCCACGGCCGATGCGAGCGGCGTGGAACCGAGCTTCGAAAACTGGCTGCGCCAGAACGGCAAGTCGCTTTATACGCAGGATGGCGGCATCGGCTTCGATCCTGCTGACGCGACCAAGTGGTTCACCCTTTGGGCGGATCTGCGCAAGAGCGGCGCCTGCGTGCCCGCCGATGTGCAGGCGCTCGACCAGCTCAACATAGAAACGAACCCCCTGACGACGGGCAAGGCGGCAACCGCATTTGCTCATTCCAACCAGTTCGTCGGTTATCAGAAGCTCAACAAGGCGAAGCTGGCGATAAGCTCTTATCCAAAGAGCACGAAGGATGGCCCATCGGGCCACTACCTCAAGCCCTCCATGTTGATCAGCGTTGCCGCCGGCAGCGCCGGCATCGAGCAGGCGGTTGGCTTCATCAACTTCCTGGTCGCCGAACCTGAGGGTATCGATATTCTGGGCGTTGAACGCGGTGTTCCTGCTTCGGAATCCATGCGCAATGCGCTGACCCCCAAGCTCGATGAAGTCAGCAAGAGCATGGTGGAATATATCGCCGAGATTACCCCCGGCGTCGGCGATCTGCCGCCGGCGCCGCCTCCGGGGGCGGGCGAATTTGCCTTCGTCCTGAAACGTACGGCGGAAGAAGTCGGCTTCGGCAAGATCACCCCGGAAGAAGGCGGTGACCGCCTCGTCAAGGAATCCGAAACCGTTATCAAACGGAAGTGATGGTTTATGGCCTTTCGATCTGAAACTCTTGTGGGGGAGAGCCGTGGCGCGGCTCTCCCGAAGCGGGGCGGCATGAGGCGGATGTTCGACCGCAACATTCACGCCTACCTGTTTCTTCTGCCCTGGCTCATCGGCTTTTTCGGCCTTACCCTCGGCCCGGCGCTTGCGTCCCTTTATCTGTCTTTCACCAATTACGACCTGTTGCAGTCGCCGGACTGGGTTGGTGCGGCCAATTATGTGCGCATCGCCACGGCCGACCCGAAATTTGCCGCCGCCATGCAGGTCACCTTTACCTATGTGCTGCTGTCGGTGCCGCTGAAGCTGATCTTCGCGCTGCTGGTGGCGCTCGCTTTCAATCGCGGCATTCGCGGTCTCACCCTCTACCGGGCAATCTTCTATCTGCCGTCGCTGCTGGGTTCGAGTGTCGCAATCGCCGTTCTCTGGCGCCAGCTTTTCGCCTCTGACGGTCTCGTCAATATGATCCTCTGGCAGGCTTTCGGTTACGAAGGACCGAGCTGGATTTCCAATCCGGATTATTCGATCTACACTCTGGTCATCCTGTCGGTCTGGCAGTTCGGTTCGCCGATGATCATCTTCCTCGCTGGTCTGAGACAAATTCCGCAGGATATGTACGAGGCCGCCGAAATCGATGGCGCGAGCAAAGTGCGGCAGTTCTTCCGTATTACGCTGCCCCTCCTGACGCCGGTGATCTTTTTCAACGCTGTCATCCAGACCATCGACGCCTTCAAGGCCTTCACACCAGCCTTCATCATCTCCGAAGGCACGGGCGGGCCGATCAATTCGACGCTGTTCTATACTCTTTATCTCTACCAGGAGGCCTTCGGCTTCTTCCGCATGGGCTATGCCTCGGCGCTTGCCTGGATACTGGTGATCATCATCTCGCTGTTCACGGCCTTCTCGTTCCTCAGCGCGAAATACTGGGTGCATTACGATGACTGACGCTGTTACCGCTCCCCGGCCGGGACAAGGCCCGCAACGCTCGCCGCTGAAATCGGTGATGCTCCACACGGCGCTGATCATCGCATCATTCGCGATGCTCTATCCGATCCTGTGGATGATTTCAGGTTCGTTCCGTCCACAGGATGAGCTGTTCGGTTCTTCGTCGCTCATCCCCTCGTCGGTCGATATCGGCGGTTATATCCGTGGCTGGACCGGGCTGCAGGTGAGCTTCGGTCAGTTCTTCTGGAACTCCTTCTTCATCTCGGTGCTCGCCACCATCGGCAATGTGGTCGGCTGCTCGCTCACCGCCTTTGCTTTTGCAAGGCTGCGGTTCGGTGGACGCAATTTCTGGTTCGCGCTGATGCTCGGCACCCTGATGCTGCCCTATCACGTCGTGCTCATCCCGCAATATATCCTGTTCCTTGAAATGGGCTGGGTGAACACCTCGCTGCCGCTGATCGTGCCGAAGTATCTGGCGACGGACGCCTTCTTCATCTTCCTGATGGTGCAGTTCTTCCGCGGCATTCCGCGTGAACTGGACGAGGCGGCGGTCATGGATGGCTGCTCGCCCTTCCGCATCTACTGGAAGATCATGTTGCCCTTGTCGTTGCCGGTTCTGGCAACCGCCGCCATCTTTTCCTTCATCTGGACCTGGGACGATTTTTTCGGTCCGCTGATCTATCTGAACGACATCAACACCTACACCGTGCAGCTCGGCCTCAGGTCCTTCGTGGATTCCACCGGCAGTTCGGACTGGACCTCGCTTTTCGCCATGTCCAACCTGTCGCTGGTGCCCGTCTTCCTGTTTTTCCTGTTCTTCCAACGGCTGCTGATTGAAGGCATCGCGACGACAGGAATGAAACGCTGAACGGGACCCGGATCGGGAACGCATTTTAAGACAATCAACACTGTCGCAGCCGTCCCGCATGCGGCGCGACAGTCGGGAGAAACAGCATGGCAAGCAGCATTACGCTCGAAAAAATCGTCAAGCGGTTCGGCGCTTTTCCGGTCATCCACGGCATCGATCTCAAGATCGAGCCGGGCGAGTTCACCGTTTTTGTCGGCCCTTCGGGCTGTGGCAAATCCACGCTTCTGCGCATGATCGCCGGGCTTGAGGAAATCTCCGAAGGGGATCTTCGCATCGACGGTGAGAGGGTCAACGAAACCGCCGCATCGAAACGCGGCATCGCCATGGTCTTCCAGTCCTATGCGCTCTATCCGCATATGAGCGTCTACAAGAACCTCGCCTTCGGGCTGGAAACGGCGGGCTACAAAAAACCGGAAGTCGAGGCACGCGTGCAGAAGGCCGCCGATATCCTGCAGATCGGGCCGCTGTTGCAGCGCAAGCCGAAGGCGCTTTCCGGCGGCCAGCGCCAGCGTGTCGCCATTGGTCGCGCCATCGTGCGCGAGCCGAAAATCTTTCTGTTCGACGAACCGCTCTCCAACCTCGACGCGGAGCTGCGCGTGCAGATGCGTGTTGAAATCGCCAAGCTGCACCAGACGCTCGGCAGCACGATGATCTATGTGACGCACGACCAGGTGGAAGCCATGACCATGGCCGACAAGATCGTCGTGCTGCGCGACGGCCGGATCATGCAGGTCGGTCGGCCGCTCGATCTTTACAACAATCCCGCCAACCAGTTCGTGGCCGGTTTCATCGGCTCGCCGAAGATGAATTTCCTCTCCGCAAAGGTGGCTCCAGGCGACAAGTCCAACCGCACCATTGAAGTGGCGGGACAGCGCATCGTATTGGAAAAACCGGTCGCCGCGCAGCAGGGGGAACCGCTCACCTTCGGCGTGCGCCCGGAACATGTGAACCCGCAGGCCCCATCCTCGCTCGGCGAAGCCTCCATCCAGCTTGTGGAACATCTCGGCGGCTCGACGGTGGTTTACACCAACACCCCCGACGGCCAGCCCGCCACCGTGCTGCTGGACGGCCAGCGCCAGATCCGCGTCGGCGAGACCATTCCCTTTGCGTTCGATCTTTCGAAGACTCATCTGTTCGGGGCGGATGGACGGCGGATATAGCGCTGCCGGCAGCCGTCTTACGCCGCGTGCTTCGGGCGTCCGGGACGGCGTGGCCGGAAATGCGCATGCATGAGAAGCGGGTCGCGCTGGGTGGCCCGCAACAGCATCTTGACCGCGTGGCTTACGGGCGTGCCTGCACGATAGTTGTTCCACGTCCGTAACGTGACGCCGAGAAAATCCGCCGCCTCATTGTTGGAAAGGCCGATTTCCTCCTGCCATTTACGCAGGTCGTCCACATCGAAGTCCCGCTGGTCCTCAGCGATCTGGTAAAGGTGATAGGCATCGATTGCCAGGTCGTCTCCGTCCCATTCTACAGTCGCGCCATAGTCGGCGACTGTCGCGGTCTGCCAGATCTCTGCCGAATGGAGCGGATTGAGCAATTCTCCTCCGGTCGCTATCCATCCTGTCAGATCCGCGGTCGACTGGCTCCCGTCCGCCCAGTCGATGATGAGCGTGCAAGGCGGTTTGGGCAGGATGGTTTTGATGCGTGGTGTCATGACTTCCTTCCCCTTCCTACAATGGGAAAACGCGGGTTCGTCCTATTCCATTCATTGACAATCAGGTTCCCATTACTTCTCGCCCATGCCAAAGCTTCGGCTTCAGCCCTGCGGGATAGCTTGCCGCGCAAAATCTCCAGCGGTCCAATATCGACAAGAGCATCAGCGTCCGGTGTTATAATGTGGAAGTGGGGCGGTAAGTGGTCATTCGCATAGACGCGTATGATGATGTTCCCGATCTGAACCAGCTTGCCCATGCAGCCTCCACGGCACCAATAAAACATAGTGCATAAATTTCACTATGTGAAGGGAGGCAGACAAGCATATCTCCGGTAAGTGGTAGTCGGGCTCTATATTCTATAAAGAATGTCGGTGAGAACCGCCGCATCTTCCGCGAACTGTCCGGCATCGTCGCCTTTGACGAATTCAAGCATCGCGAAAGCCGGTTTTTTCCAGTCGCCTTCCGGCAATGCATCCACGCACGCCCGCCAGTACTCTGCGCGGTCGGCAAGCGGCAGGCGGCTGGCGTCGGAGAGCCAGGCGAACACATGCAGATGGCATATGCGTGGACCGAGTGCGGATATTTCCGCGAGTGCCTCTTCCAGCGGCAGACCGGGTGCCGGCTGCCAGTAGAAAAACAGGTTGGACATCGGCAAATCCTGCGCCAGTTGCTTCGCGGAGGGCAGGGTGTCGGTCAGCGAATTGGGGTGATACTCGAGGCCGATCGTCATCCCGCAGTCGTTCGCCCTGTCGGCGATTGTCGCCAGCGCCTGTGTTGCATCCCGTCGTTCGGCGGCAGAGTATTCCGTAGAAGGGCGCTTGCGGCTTCCGGGCCAAATACGGATATGGCGTGTGCCGAGCGCCCCTGCCGTTTCGAGCACAGCGGTCACATCGTCGGGTGTGAAATCCGGCGCGAAGATATAGGAACCGTAGGACGAGACCGAGAGACCGGCTTCTGCTGTCCGCGCCGCAACCTGCCGCGCATTTTCTAGGTCGCCCGGCGGCACATGGACATCCCCGCCCCATTCGATTGCCTTGATGCCATTGGCGGCGGCAAGGTCGATGACGGCCTGTGGCGTCAGGGAGCGGAAGGTGACAGAGCAGAGGCCCGGCTGCAACATCCTCATGCGATCAGTTCCAGATGCTCCGGCCGGACCTGCTGCTGCAAGGGCATGCCGAGGCAGAAGCGCTCGATCTCGGCGATGGCCATCTCTCCGAGCCTTGCCCGCTCAAGGCCGGTGGCGCCGGCGATATGGGGGGTGAGAAAGACATTTGGAAGCGTGTAAAAGGGTGAATCCGGTGGCGGCACTTCAGGGTCGGTGACGTCGATGATGGCTTCGATGCGGCCGGTTTTCAGTTCGGTTAGGAGCGCGTCTTCATCCACCAGCGCGCCTCGAGCGGTGTTGATCAACGTCGCGCCGTCCTTCATGCGGGCGAGTTCCAGAGCGCCGATCATATGCCGTGTTTGCGGCAGCGAGGGAGCATGCAGGGAAATGACATCGCTCAGGGTCATCAACTGATCGAGCGGGACGAGACGGACGCCGAGTTTTTCCGCTTCTGCCGCGCCGAGAAGTGGATCGAACAGGATCAGGTTGAGATCGAAGGGCTGTAACAGTCTGATAACCCGACGCCCAATGCGTGAGGCGCCGACAATGCCGACCGTCAGACCGAGATTGCCGATCGCCTGCGCCTGCAATCGCTCGACGGGCCCGCGGCCACGATGTTCGAGATAAAGACGCCGGAAGCTGAAGGTTCTTTTACCGGCGAGCAGGATCATCGCCAGCGAAAATTCGGCGACCGGCTGGGCGTTCGCCTCGGCCGCGCTGCACACCGTAATGCCCCGATCAAACACCGCTTGCGACAGGAAATATTTGACCGTGCCGGCAGCATGGGAGATCAGCCTGAGACGTGGCAGCACGGAGAGC
>NZ_JBQYSN010000089.1:0-20999 GCF_052686535.1 Agrobacterium sp. DKPNP3
ATATTTTAAGATATTGGGTCGAGAAGCCTTCGTTCTTGAAGCCAATCCGCTTTACGAGAGCTAAAGAAGCTGCGCTCTCAGGCTGAATGTTGGCCTCAAGCCTATGAAGACCAAGATCGTCGAATGCATGACGACAAGCACTCCCGACTCCGTCAGTCATCAGGCCTTGGCGAGACCAATCGACCATGCCGTACTAACTCAAGTACGCGCTTCTGAACACGCCCCAGACGATTTCACTGAGGTTGACGACTCCGACGATTGCGCCAGTATTCGCCTCCCTGATGATGTATCCTAAATTGGGACCGGTAAGGGTTCTTCCGTACCACGCGTCAAATCCTTCGTGGTCGATGAAGGGTTTAACCCAAGGTGAGTGATACTCAGCGCTTTTTCGATTTGCGTCGATGAGCGCGTTCGCGTCTGCCTTCGCGGCTCTTGATAGTACAACTTTTGACATCCCTACTGCTACCACCTTGCGGACGATTGGTCACCTCCTTGCCCGTGTCAGGGCTTTGCTGGCGAGCGTTGGAGTATGTAGGAAGGCAGGCGCGAAGCAGCCTTACGGGTTAAGGATGCCAAGGAGCGGTTCTAACGCGCGTCGCTCCCTTCTCTACGACCTCTGCTCTGCCAGTCTAGTGTTGCAGAACTAATCTGTCGGGATTGGCCACGGGAATGTCACGTTAAAACGACGCTCGTTATTGGCGCGATTAAGGGGACCGCCTTAGGTCATTACTTCAGGGACACCCCAACACCCGAAATGGTGCTGCGAAGCCACAGGTGAGCAGGATCGCTCGCGCGACGCTCATGCCAGACCTGCACAAACGGAAATGGCGCTATCGGAAACGGGGGCTCGAAGAAAACCAGAGAGGCATCGGTTTCATGGAGTGCGAGCGCATTGCGCGCGACAGTCAGAACGAGATCCGTTCCATGGATCAGCCGCGGTGCGTTGCCCCAATGGGGCAGCGTGACCACGACGTGTCGCGTAAGGCCCAAAGCGCGTAAAGCCGTGTCGATTTCGGTGTTCGTACCGTCGTTCATCGCAACGAGAACGTGGGGCCTCGCAAGATAGCCGTCCATATCGAGGCGGTCCTTGCCCGCCATCGAACTACGGTCCGCCACACAGGCGAAGTGCTCGATGGCGAGCTGCCCGGCTTGCAGCCGTTCGGGAAGATCAGGAAAGACGCCCAGGGCGAAATCGCACTCGCCGTCCAGCAGCAGCCGTAGCATGGCTTCCCGGCTCGACTGGGTCACCACAAGCTCGATCCCTGGCGCCTCGCGACGCAGCCTTCGCAAAAGACCGGGGAGCACAACGGCAGAGCCATAGTCCGACATTGCAAGGCGGAAAGCCCGTTTCTCACGCGCAGGGTCGAAGCCGTTCGGGCCGAGGACCTCCCTCATCTGTCGAAGGGCTTGACCGAGAACCGGCGCGATCTCCATTGCCTTGGCACTTGGGATAAGCTGGCTACCGCGGCGTACGAGCAGGGGATCGTTGAACAGAAGACGAAGACGCCCGAGCGCATGGCTGACTGCCGGCTGGCTCATATTGAGCCGCGTGGCTGTCCGCGACACGTGCCGCTCGGCCAGAAGGGCATCAAGGACCACAAGAAGGTTGAGGTCGACGCCTCGGAGATTATTCACATCGTGCATAGCGAAGATACTACATCGGAATTTCCATCAGCACACCAAATAGTGCACGTGGTGGGCACCGGAAATTATTCGCCATGCAAACTAATACCATATTCCTTATCTTCGCTGCCGTCGTGACCGGTGCAGTCGTGCCCTTTCAGGCAGGAGCAAACGCGGCTCTCGGACGGTCTCTTGGTCATCCGCTTTGGGGCACGCTCGTATCCCTTTGCGTCAGCCTAGCCTGCATCCTGCCCGTCATGCTCTTGACGAAGGTGCAGTTGCCTACCCTCTCGAACCTCGCCCACGCGCCGCGCTGGATATGGATCGGCGGCATTGTCGGCGTCGTCTACATCACCGGCGCGCTCATGCTTGCGCCAAAACTCGGCGCGGCCGGCTTCATCATGGCGGTCATCGCCGGGCAGATGCTGGCGTCGATCATCATCGACCGATGGGGCCTCGTCGGCCTGCCGCAGCAACCCGTCTTATGGTCCCGCCTTGCCGGTCTCGGCCTCATCTTTATCGGGCTGGTCGTGATGCAGTTGCAGACATTCTGGCTGAAGCCGCCAGCGGCTCTTGACGTCAGAAGACACAATACTTTTCCAGAAAGGATAACTGATGAACCTGCTTCACATCGACTCCAGCATTCGCGGTGAGCAATCCGTTAGCCGCATGCTGAGCAAGGCCGCTGTTGAGCGACTCAAAGGGCTCGAACCGTCGATGGAAATCATCTACCGCGATCTCGTCACCAGCCCCCTGCCGCATCTCATCGGTAACCATCTCGCTCGTGTTCCCGATGTCATTGATGATGTCACGCTTGGAGAACGGGCCCTGGAGGAGTTCATCGATGCCGATGTTATCGTGATTGGCGTTCCACTCTATAACCTATCCGTTTCAAGCCAGCTAAAGGCGTGGATCGACCGGATCGTTGTCCCAGGTCGCACATTTCGCTACACGTCGCATGGTCCCGAAGGCTTGGCACATGACAAGCGCGTCATTCTCGCTATGGCCCGCGGTGGGCATTATCGACAGGGAAATGCCTTGGTTTCATATGAACACGCCGAGGCTTATCTTCGCTCGATATTTGCGTTCATTGGCGTATCGAGGCTCGATGTGATCGCCGCAGACGGGCTCGCTGTCGACGATGCACAGAAGGAACTCAGCATTCGAGAAGCCCTCAGGACAATATCAGCGCTCAAACCCAACTGCGTGGTCTAACCGATGCGGCTAAAAGCGAAGCTCCTTAGGTAGCAACTTGGATCGAAGCGGACATCCGTTGCATGTTAGCAATATGAAGTCAGCAGACTGTACCATCTGAATCCGCTTCCGCGCTTGGTCGCGAGAAGCCCTCGCGTTGGCTAGCTCATCGGGCTTGCCGGCGCCTGTTGGTTTGCCTTCACGCGAAGAGGACAACGCCGCCGGTGCGGCATAGATTCGAGATACATCTCATCGGCAATTTCTTTGAAAGCCCCTTCAAGGGCGTGACTCTTGATCGCCAGATCACGAACCCGAACATCGTCGTCGGCCGCCACAGTTACTACTCCGGCGACTATCATGGTCATAGCTTTGACGACTGCGCGCGGTATCTGTGACGTGCCCCCGTTAAATTAGGCCATTTAGAACTGGAATTTTCCACTTATGATTCCTTGTGGGAAGAAGAGGAGAATTCGATGAAGGCCTCGAAGTTTTCGGAAGCGCAGATCGCGTTTGTTTTGAAGCAGGCAGAGGATGGAACACCAATCGGCGAGGTCTGCCGCAAGGCGGGAATTTCGGACGCGACGTTTTACAATTGGCGCAAAAAATACGCGGGCTTGATGCCCTCGGAAATGAAGCGGCTACGACAGCTTGAGGAGGAGAATGCCAAGCTGAAGCGGATTGTTGCCGACCTGTCGCTGGACAAGGCCATGCTGCAGGATGTGCTTTCAAAAAAGCTTTGAGGCCTGCCCGCAAGCGCAAGCTTGTCGACACGATCAAGGCGGACTGGAAGGTTTCGATCCGGCGTGCATGCTCGGTGTTGAAAGTCGACCGTTCGCTCTATGTCTACAAGTCCAGGCGTGGCGAGCAGGCCGAGTTAAAGCTGAAGATCAAGGACATCTGCCAGACGCGGGTACGCTACGGCTACAGGCGTGTGCATATCCTTATCAAGCGTGAAGGCTGGTCTGTGAACCCGAAGCGAATCTATCGTCTTTACAAGGAGATGGATCTCCAGCTTCGCAACAAGGTTCCCAAGCGCCGGGTCAAGGCGAAGCTGCGGGCTGACCGCACGGAGCCGACCCATTCCATCCATGTTTGGGCGATGGATTTCGTTCATGACCAACTGGCCACTGGTCGCAAGATCAGGGTTCTGACGGTTGTTGATACCTTCTCTCGCTTCTCGCCAGTGGTGGATGCTCGCTTTAACGATACGGGCGGCGCGAGTGATCATATCTTCGGGCTATTCGCCTTGATCGGAAAGCGGTTCGCACCGCGACTGCGCAATCTCAAAGACCGGAAGTTCCACACGTTTGAGAAGGGCGATGCATATCCGGTCCTGTCGAACCACATCGGGGCGCCGATCAACACCACCCTGCTTCTCGACCATTGGGACGATCTGCTCCAGCTCGCGGCGTCAATCACGACGCGGTCCGTGGTGCCGTCTACGATATTGAAGAAGCTGTCCGCATCTCCAAAGCAAAGCCATCTGGCGAGGGCGCTCCGCGAACTCGGTCGGATTGAGCGTTCGCTTTTCATGATCGAATGGTACTCAAGCCCGGCTCTACGGCGAAGATGCCAAGCAGGCCTCAACAAGGGCGAGGCAGCCCATAAGCTGAAACGCGCTGTTTTCTTCCATGAGCGGGGCGAGATCCGCGACCGGTCGTACGAAAGCCAGGCGTTCCGCGCCTCTGGTCTCAACCTTGTCGTCAGCGCAATCGTCCACTGGAATACGGTCTATATCGAACGGGCCATCACCCACTTACGCAAGGCGCGTCGCGAGATTCCTGATCATTTGCTCAAGCACGTCTCGCCTCTGAGTTGGGAGCATATCAACCTTACCGGCATCTACACCTGGGACGCGGAACATCAGATGCCCGAAGGCTTCCGGTCGCTCAGACTTCCGGCTAGGCTAAAGGACGCTGCGTAAGTTCTCATTCCGTTCGTCCTTAGCGTACGATTTCGGACTGCTCTTGTTCTGACCCCATCTCGCCGGGCTTGCCGCCCAAGGCAGCGAATGCGGCGTCGTAGAAGTTTCTGGCACGCTTCAGGTCATTGCTGCCAATCATGATGTGAGCGAACGTGCTTCGTCTCCAATCGGTTGCTTCTGTCAATGCGCTCACTCACGTCCAACGCTCGAATTTCCGCAGATATTGCGCAGGCGATGTACCGAGTGCTTTCTTGAACATCGTAATGAACGCGGAAACGGATTCATACCCGAGGTCACCCGAAACCTGCTGCACCGTCGCCCCGGCCGCAAGGCTTCGGATAGCAATAATCAATTGCAACTGCTGTCGCCAACGGCCGAAGGTCAGGCCGGTTTCCTGTTGAACGAGACGGGCAAGGGTGTTCTCACTCATTGCCACTCGCTGGGCCCATTGTGCCATGGTGCTTCGGTCGGAGGGGTCCTTCACCAGGGCAGACGCGATACGATTCAATCTTGCCTCGGCAGTTAGAGGCAGATGGAGGTCCTCTACTGGCATCCGCGACAACCCCGACAGAAGCAGCGTTGTCATCGTCTCCCCATAAGCAGACGCGACCTCGGATTGAGTAGCCATTTCGATGATGAGCTCCCTCACGAGCGGTGACAGCGAAAGAGTGCAGCATCGATCCGGCAGATCGGCAGCATCTGGCTCGACAAAAAGAAAAAACAATCGCGCGTTCGCGGTCGCCACGTTGCTGTGCGGCATGCCACCAGGAACCCACACACCGCACTGGGGCGGGACCATCCATATGCCGGTCGGAACACGACATGTCACGCCGCCCCGCGACGCCATGACCAGTTGCCCTTTTCTATGCCGGTGCTCAGGCGCCTCGCGTTCATTTTGCGAGACGTCGATCCTCACCGCATGCGCTCGCAGGCTCGATTGTTCCGGATCCTCCTCAACAAGAGCATCAGACAGGGATAACTGCGATTGGTGGAATTTCGTCATCATCAGATGATATCTCTAAATTCCGCTAGGCGCTTTGTCGATAGTGTCCTCCGAAAGAATCCGGAGAATGTCGATGGCACTATACGACCCGTCCTCCCATTGGTGGTCTGATATCTTCCAGACCGATTTTCGCCTGCCTCAGAAGCGCAATCGTGGCGATGGCATCCTGCCTCCAGACTATCGGCGCAACCGGTTCCGGTTCATCGCCGCTGCACGAAAGATGAGGAAAATCATTCTTGCAAAGCTTCAAGCGTCCTTTGCCCACCGGTCGCCGGCTGGAACGTCTGTTTCATACGCAGACCCAGTCGAAGCCTATATGCATGCCTGCATCGCGGCGACGTTCTTCTGCTACGTGTCTCCCGAACTCTACGGTCTTATCGACCCCACAGATGAGCAGGGCGCCTCGCGAAGGAACCACCAGTCCGGAGAGGACTCATGAGCGCTCGACCGGTTGTCACCACCGGGAACGTGCTCTTTTCGTTGAAGACATTCATGGCGGCCATGCTCGCCTATTACATCGCCATCCGGTTCGACCTTCCGCGACCGTTCTGGGCGGTGGCAACTGTCTACATCGTCGCTCACCCGCTGTCCGGCGCAATCTCTTCGAAATCAGTTTATCGACTCCTGGGGACGCTAATCGGTGGCGTTGCGACACTTATTCTAGTCCCGAACCTCGTGAACGAGCCGATCCTGTTGTCAGCAGCGATCATCGCCTGGGTGTCAGGATGCACATTCATCAGCCTTCTCGATCGCACGCCACGCAGCTATGTGCCACTCTTGGCCGGTTACACCGTGCTTCTTGCCGGCTTGCCATTGGTCACGGCGCCGGAAAATACGTTTGATACGGTCGTCGCCCGCATCGAGGAGATCGGGCTTGCCATCCTGTGCGCCGCGATCGTCAGCCACGTTGTTCTTCCGGTTCACGTTGGAACAATCCTTATTGCGCGGGTCGATGGCTGGATGACAAGGGCGCAAGCGCTCCTTGCCGCGACCGCAACTGCCGAGCAGGACGAAGCTCGATGCAGAGCGGAACGATACGCTTTGGTAGCGGACGCGACAGACCTGCGGTCATTCGCAACCCACCTTCAGTATGACGGATCTCGGTATCGCCATGCCGTTACGCTGGTAAGATCGCTACAGCAACGCATGGTGTCCTTCCTTCCATTGCTCAGCGAGATCGAGGATCTGCGACGTGCACTGGCCAAGCTAGACACCTCGCAGGCAAAGCAGGCCATGTTCGTGATCGATACACTTGGATTGCCGCCTACAAGCGCATTTGGAATCTTGACGGCCAAAACTAATCTGCCGCCCTCTTTCGAAGCGCCTCGATCATGGGACGCTCTGCTCTTTGCCAATGTTGCGCGCAACCTGCGGGATGTTCTTGAGGTCTCCCGCGCGTGTCAGTCCCTGCGGGGCGCATTGCTGAAAGACAATGCAGCAAGGGCCGCGCTCCGCGTTACATCTCCCGACCCTGTTCCCCCACCACATCGTGATATCGGCATGGCATTGCTATCCGCGCTGACGGTCGCGATCTGCCTATCGACATCCATGGCATTGTGGATTGCAAGCGGCTGGACCGACGGAATGACCTTCGCACAGATTTCGGGCGTGCTGTGCTGCCTCCTTGCGACCGTGGACGATCCAGTTCCAGCCATGCGTAAATTCGTCAGCGTAACGATCGGTTCGATCATCGCAGCCTTCGTCTACGGTTTCGCAGTTCTGCCAACGATCGACGGCTTCTTGACCCTCGTAGCTGCCCTCGGGCTGTTCCTCATCCCGGCGGGAATTTGCCTTGCTGTGCCTTCGCTCGCGGTCGTCGGGATGGGGCTATGCATAAACTTTCCCCTTCTGCTCACCCTCCAGACGCACCAGAATAGTGAGTTCGCGACCTTTGCAAATTCGAGTGTCGCAACTGTTCTCGCGATGGTCTGGACGATCGTGGTCTGCAGCATCTTCCGATCAGTCGAGGCTGAGACAAATGCTCGGAGGCTGTTTTCAGTAGTCCAGAGGCATATCGTCAGCATCGCGTCCGGCCGGCACACCGATCCGTATGTCACACACCACCGCGTCATCGATGTGGCGGGCCTGTTCGCCGCCAGAGCGGCAAGACTGCCTCCCACCTCAGACACCGCCGACGCCGACCTCATAAGAGATTTGCGGACAGGACTGAATATCAACGCGATGCAAGAGCTGTCTGAAGAAGCGTCAACGCTACCCCGCCTCAAGGCGGAGTCGATCTTCTCGGGCCTTGAGATTCTTTACCGGCTTGCGCCCGCCGAACGTGGTGAAGCGCTGAGACATACAGTGAAGTTGCTGGACGACCTTATTCTTTCGTCTGCGGATGCGACCGCAACCGACGCCGACACGGCACTCTTCGTGTACGCGGCCGCTCTTCGTGTATGCCTCGCCCCGGAGGCGGATCCGCCGGCCTTAATGATGCCTCCCTCAAAAAGGAACGCCGCGTGACCGGACAACTCGACCTCTATGGTGTCTTCCTGCCGGGGCTTTCGGCGCTTGCTCTTGGTGCCTACGGTCTCTTCCGCATGATGACGTCGCTTTTCACGCGGATCGGTCTTTATCGGGCCGTGTGGCACCCATCCCTGTTCAATCTCGCACTCTACGTCACCCTCGTTAGCGGGCTATCCGCCATTCTCAACTGGTTGCAGACATGAAGAACCTCACGATCACCTCGGGCAGAGCCCTTTTGACCTTGTCCATGGCGAGCTGCGCGGCAGTTCTCAGCTGGCACCTGTGGTCATTCTATATGGAAGCACCGTGGACGCGGGATGCTCGTGTCCGGGCGGATATTGTCCGACTGGCACCGGATGTTTCTGGACCGGTTGCGGCGGTTCTGGTCACCGACAATTCTCAGGTCGAGAAAGGAATGCCCTTATTTCGGATCGAAACGGACCGCTTCGAACTTGCGGTGCGAGAGGCAGAGGCTCAAGTAGAAAGTACGAAAGCTGCGGCGGATCTCGCCAGAATTGACTTTGAGCGATATCAGCTGCTCGTGTCGAAAGAAGCAGCGAGCTTGAAAGAGCGGCAACATGCAGAAGGCCAGATGAACCAGGCAGATGCCGCCCATCAATCGGCGCTCGTCGCTCTTGATCTGGCGAAGCTAAATCGTGACCGGACACTTGTGAGAGCCCCGGCCTCGGGGAAAATCACGAACTTCGCTCTCCGTGCCGGCAATTATGTCTCCGCCGGAAATGCGGTCGGAGTGCTGATCGAAAACCAGGCTGTCTACGTGGCGGGGTATTTTGAGGAAACGAAAATACCAAAGATCCATATCGGCGACCGAGTGAAGGTCGATATTATGGGAGAGCCGCAATCAGTCGGCGGCCGTGTCGCGGGTATCGCAGCCGGCATCGAAGACCGGGAGCGAAGCGAAGCTACGGGCTCGCTTGCAAGCGTGGCTCCGACATTTTCCTGGGTCCGTCTCGCCCAGAGAATTCCAGTGCGTATTGAAATCGACAATGTCCCAGACGCCGTTCAGCTAATTGCTGGTAGGACCGCAACGGTCTCTATTGAACCGAATAGCAACTAGGAGGCGCCGCCATCTTACGCTTGGAACTGTGATCGCATTCCTACAGCTACGTCACCCTTCGTCCAGCTAACGCTGGATTCGAGGGCTCTATTGCGATGGTCCCTCAACCATGCGGATTTGAGGCATCTGCAGTGATGGCTTCAATCAATCTGTTAGACCCCCACGGTACAGGGCTCAAACCTTCGCCTTGAGCCAATACGAACCTTTGACCTGTGATATGATCAAAGATGAGATGTGAGTTTTCACGATTAGATGCTTTGTGCCGCAACGATTGATCCCGCGAAATCGGCGAACGCCCTCGCCTTCGCGCTTGCCAGCCTGCCGGTCGGGAAGACAGCCCAAAGATCGATCGGCGGAAGTTCCCAGTCCTCCAGGACGCGGCGCACCGCACCGTCCGCTAGCTCCGGCGCAAACATCCAATCAGAAGCAACCGCTAGACCCATATGCGACAAGACGGCGGTGCGAATGCCTTCCGCCGCGCTGAACCGTGCCCTGCCGGAAACGGTGACCGAAGCCTGGGTTCCCTCACGGCTGAAAGTCCAGCTGTTGCTGAGTTGGGTGTAGACGATGGCCTGATGGGCCGAGAGATCAGCCGGAACGACCGGGATACCTTGACGCTCGAGATACGCGGGTGTCGCCATTACGGATCGGCGTGCGGTCGCCAGCTTACGTGCCACCGCCGACGAATCTGCCAGCTCGCCCATCCGCAGCGCCACGTCTATCCCTTCCGAGACCAGGTCGATAACGCGATCGTCGAGAATGACATCAACGTCGAGATCCGGATGGGTGGCCATGAACTGCGGCAGATGCGGCAGGACCATGATCCGTGCAAAGGTGGTAGCGGCGCAGATCCGGAGGCGGCCTGACAAGCCGGCGCCAGCGCCCTTTGCATCCAGCTCCGCTTCGTCGGCTTCCTGGATTGCATTTCTCGCCCGCTCAAAGAAGCGCAGGCCTGCATCAGTGGGCGTCAGCCCGTGGGTGGAACGGATCAGAAGCCGGACCTGCAGACGATCCTCCAGTTGCGCGATGGTCTTGGAGATCGCCGGCTGCCCAACGCCGATCTGCCGCGCAGCCTGCGAGAACGACCCTGTCTCCACCACCCGCACGAACGCGGTCATCGCCTGCAATCTGTCCATTGCCTATTCTCCTTCGGAATAAGCGTTATCGCTCCAAGCCGCCTGCCGCAAGAACATAGGAATGGTCATAACTCTCTCCAACGGAACACGATCCGATGGAGATGAATGATGATCGAAGTACACGCCTTTGCCACCCCGAACAGCGTCAAGGTTCTGATCGCGCTTGAAGAGCTGGGCTTCCCATACGCTCTGAAGCCGGTGAACGTTCGCAAGGGCGAGCAGAAGAACGAAGCCTTTCTCGCTCTGAATCCGAACGGCAAGGTGCCGGTTCTGGTCGACGACGGCTTTGTCCTGACCGAGAGCGCCGCGATCCTCGTTTACCTCGCCGAGAAGACCGGCAAGCTCTCGCCTCAGGAGGCCATCGGCCGTGCGCGCGTCTTCGAGCAGCTCTTCTTCCACGCCTCAGGCTTGAGCCCCGCCTTCGGCAACGCCGGCTTTTTCAAGCGCTCGTCGCCCGAGCCGCAGCCGATTGCGGAAGCTCGCTTCGTCACCGAAGCAGAACGAATCCTAGGCCTGCTCGATGCCAGGCTCGCCTCACAGCCCTTTATGGCTGGAGAGGAGTTCACGATCGCCGACATCGCCCATTTTGGGTGGATGTGGCGGATACAGTTCCCCGGCCTGACTCTCGACAGTCGTCCCAACCTTTCCCGCTGGTACGAAGCCGTGGCTGCACGCCCCGCCGTCCAGCAGGCCATTGCTAGGGCCGAAGCGATCGTGCCGGCCGCCTGATCCTTTCATCCACCAACCGAGACATACAGGAGTACACCCGTGTCCAAATTCGAATCTTACAAGAACAGTTTCCCAAATGCCCGCCTGACCCGCTCGGCAAGTGGCGTGCTTGAGGTCGCGCTGCACACAGACGGCGGCAAGCTCGTCTTCAACGGCCACACCCATGAACAGTTCGTCGACCTCTTCCACCAGATCGGTGCCGATACCGACAACCGCGTCGTCATCCTGACCGGTTCGGGCGACGCCTTCATGGATGCGATCAGCCCCGATGGCTTCGATTTCTTCTCACCGCGCGGCTACGACAAGATCTTTCGCGAGGGCCGCAAAGTTCTCATGAACATCCTCGACATCGAGGTGCCAATGATCACGGCGCTGAACGGCCCGGTCTTGCTGCACTCGGAATATGCACTTTTGACTGACATCGTTCTTGCGACGCCGGAAACGGTCTTTCAGGACAAGCCCCATTTTGAATTCGGGATTGTGCCCGGTGATGGCGTCAACCTGCTCTGGCCGGAAGTGATCGGCAGCATCCGCGGCCGCTATTTCATCCTCACCCGACAGGTGCTGGATGCGGCAACGGCCAAGGACTGGGGCGTCGTCAATGAGATCGTCCCGGCCGACAGGCTGCTTGCCCGTGCCCATGAGATTGCCGAGGGCATTGCCGCTCTGCCGCCGCTGACCGCAAGCTACACCCGCATCGCACTGACCCAGAAGCTGAGGCGGATCATCGATCAGGACACAGGCTACGGCCTTGCCCTCGAGGGTATAAGCGCCGCCGAAGTTGCCCGCTCCATGGCCGCCAACGGCTGATCAATCCCCCATTCATCTCAGGGCTTCAGGGCGGATCTTGAAGTCCACCATGCCCAAAGCCCGTCCTCAGTTCAAATCAAAGGAGAATAACCATGACACTGCAATCCAAGCTCGATGCCTTCAAAGCTGATTTTGAAGCCGGCAAGCCGCCGTACAACGTACCCAAATCGGTGATCGAGACGATGCACCGGGCCACCGCCGAGCTGATCACCTCGGGTGCTGCCCAAAAGGCGCTGAAGGCCGGCGACAAGCTGCCGGAGTTCACGCTTTCTGATCCGGACGGCAATCCGGTCTCGTCCGCCGACCTTCTGGCACATGGTCCGCTGGTGATCAGCTTTTACCGCGGTGTCTGGTGCCCCTATTGCAACATGGAGCTCCAGGCCCTGCAGGAAACACTGCCGCAGTTCGAGGCACTTGGCGCAAAGCTCATTGCGATCTCGCCGCAAAACCCGGTCAATAGCCGCAAGTCCGTCCGCCAGAACAACCTGACCTTCCCGATCCTGTCGGACCCGCATAACGATGTCGCAGCCTCTTTCGGCCTGCGCTTCGAGATGCAGGATTATCTGGTCGACCTGTACAAGTCGCTGAAGAACGATCTTCCGGCCTTCAACGGTGATCCGAGCTGGACCTTGCCGATGCCCGCCCGCTACGTCGTCGGCCAGGATGGCGTCATCCTCTACGCCGAAGTCAACCCGGATTATACCCGCCGTCCGGAGCCGGAAGACATGCTGCCGGCTCTGCGTCACGCAGCAAGCCGCACTGCCGCCTGATCCGAGCCACACAAGAGGACCCTGCCTCATTGGAGGCAGGGTCGAGGATGTTTTTATGAAGAGAAGATTTCTAATTACGGGTGCCAGCAAAGGCATTGGCCTTGCTCTGGCAAACCGTCTTGCCCAACAGGGTCATGAGGTTATCGGCGTCGCCCGCAACGCGACCGATGGCTTTCCAGGGCAACTTCATACGCTTGATCTTGCCGATCCAACCTCCAGCGCCGGACTTGCGGTGATCGTTCGCGAGAGCGAAATCGACGGCATCGTCAACAATGTCGGGCTTGTCCGGGCGGAGCCGCTGGGCGACATAGCCGTCGAGACGCTGGAGGAAGTCATGCGCGTCAATCTGTATCCGGCGCTGGTTACGACGCAGGCGGCACTCCCCGGAATGCGCTCGCGCGGCTGGGGCCGGATCGTCAACATCTCGAGCCTCACCGTCCTGGGCAGCGTGCAACGCACCAGCTATGCTGCCGCCAAAGCTGCGCTGGTCAGTTTCACAAGGAGCTGGGCGCTTGAACTTGCCACAACAGGGATCACGGTGAACGCCGTGTCGCCAGGCCCGACGGAAACGGACTTGTTCAGGGCGAACAACCCGGCCGGAAGTGATGGCGAGGCTCGTTATCTTTCCGGCGTACCGATGGGGCGGTTCGGAAAGCCCGAGGAAATCGCTGCGGCGATTGCATTCTTGCTGTCGGACGAGGCTGCCTTCATCACCGGGCAGACCCTGCACGTCGATGGCGGCGCGTCGATTGGCAAGGCCTTGGCATGAAGGAAATCCCCTTCCCTTTCGTGTCCATCTTCGCTCAGGTCAGTACCACATCACCAGGGCAGCGTTGCATTGAAACGATCGACGTAGCGCAGCCCGGGCTTACCGCGATTTGCTTCAACCATATCAACGACGAGCGGGATGCTCTCTTCGATCGATAACAAGGCATTAGAGCCGCCCATCTCTGTGCGGACCCAACCCGGCGCAACCAGAAGCAACGTGTGGCGCTCCTCCGCATGCTGCGCGGCATAGCCCTTCATCAACATGTTGAGGGCTGCCTTGCTCGAAGAATAGAGTTGCCAGGATCCGTTGGCGTTTTGGATGCTGCCGAGCTCCGACGTCATGATGGCGATCGTCCCTCCGGCCGGGACCAAGTCCCCCAGAAGCTCGGCTGCCCGAACGGGTGAGAACGCGTTCACAAGCATCATGTCGAGGAAGTCGCACTCATCAGCGACTGCGGGGCTTTTCTCGATGGAGCGAGCGATACCGGCATTGATGTAGAGGACGTCGAGGTGACGCCCACTGAGACGATCCCTCAAAGCTTTAACACTGTCCGCATTTGCGACGTCGACCGTTTCGATCTCCAAGCTTCCTGGAAATCGAGCACCAAGATCTGTGAGTTCGTTGGAGGGCGTTCGCACGGTGGCGATCACGCGCCAACCACGCTCAAGCCATTCTTTGGTGAGTGCGAATCCCAAACCGCGCGATGCGCCAAGCACCAGTACTGTCGATTGCTGTGTCATGCTGTGTTCCTTCTGCTTTCCCTCGCAAAATAGGGTCCTTGACCTCCGAACTACAGCGCATATCTGTCATATGATTTCGGACATGGAGTCATGGAAAAATGGCATATGACGGACGGCTGTTATCCGGTGTGACCGTCCTCATGGCGGTGGTAGAAGCCGGGACGATGACCCGCGCCGCCGAAGCATTGGGAATGACCCAATCTGGTGTCGGCAGATCGATACAACGGTTGGAAGCCC
This sequence comes from Agrobacterium sp. DKPNP3, assembly GCF_052686535.1. Classification (NCBI taxonomy): domain Bacteria; kingdom Pseudomonadati; phylum Pseudomonadota; class Alphaproteobacteria; order Hyphomicrobiales; family Rhizobiaceae; genus Agrobacterium; species Agrobacterium sp. DKPNP3. The sequence goes on from NZ_JBQYSN010000089.1 coordinate 14,483, forward strand.
GGATCGGAGTGCGCCTGCTCGATAGGACGACGCGGACTTTGAGGCTGACAGATGAGGGGCGCCGGTTCTGGGAGCGCGTGGGGCCTCATCTCGACGGCATCGAGGAAGCCGCTTTGGATGCCGCCGGCGCGACGGAGAAAGTTCGCGGCCGGTTGCGTGTCAACGTCGATCCCTTTTTCTCCCGTCTGGTTCTTGCGCGCGAACTAGCCGGCTTTCTGGAACAGCATCCAGACCTCCGGCTTGAGCTGATCATGCGCGATCATATCGGCGATCTGGTTGCGGACGCTTTTGATATGGCCTTGCGGTTTGGGGAGCCTCCTATGTCAGGTTTTACCAACCGCAAGATGTTGGAGACACGGATTTTGACCGTAGCGTCACCGGCCTACCTTAAAAGACATGGTAAGCCCGAGCACCCACGCGACCTCATCAATCACACCTGCATCGATTATCGGGATCCGACCACCGGGCACGCCTTTGAGTGGGAGTTTCGCAGTGGAACTGAGGTGTTTCCGATCCGCCCTCCAGCAAGGTTAATGGTCTCGGACGTCGATACAATGATCGGAGCCTGTTGCGAGGGGGCAGGCATCGCCCAGATCATGGAATACGGGTCACAGCCCATCATGGCAAGTGGCAAGCTCGTCGAGATCTTTCCTGACTGGCCCGACGAGACCTTTCCGCTTTATGCCATCTTCGCTTCGCGACGACATCGTGCTGCGAAGGTCCGTGTGTTCACCGATTTCTGTTTGACTTTGCTAGGGCGCGCCGAGTAGCGGAGCCATTCGAGCGTCAATCCTCGAAAGCCAACCGGAAAGGTGCCGCATTAATACTACCACTCTACCTGCGGCACATGCCATTTCCGGACCAGCTGAGCGAGCACCGTAGAAACGTTTGCCATTGATTATGCTCGAACCGTCGCCCCTGGGCGAACGCAATCATCAGCTTAGCGGCAGCTGTTCTGGCCATTCCTGCGCGCCATGGAGTACGCGAAGAATTCGAATTGTTGCCTCAGTGATCGAATAGGCGGCGACGTAAGGCGTACCATTGATGACAAGTTCGCGTGTCCCGGCAATTCTACCCACGCGCCCACTGGCAGGAAAATCGAGCAAGCGACGGACGGCGGCTACTATCCGTTCATCGATCAGTATCGCTGCCGCAGGATTATCTGCCTCAATGTATGTGAAAATAGCGTCGCGATCCGACAACGCAAACGCAGACCAAGTCAATTTCACGTTTCTGGCACACCAGCTTTAAGGCGAGCCGCCGCTCGACGTTTGGCAAAGTGCGCCTCGACCTCTTCGTCCGATAAATCCGGTCGAGTATCGTTCAACGCTTCGAGCACCTTGGTCCGAAACCAGGCGTCATGTGCTTCACTGCCAGAAAGCAGTTCAAGAGGCAGCACGCCCTCGTTAGCAGTCCGGGTGAGCATGATACGAACCGCATCAGATACCGTAAGGCCCATGCTTTCAAGCACGGCGGAAGCACGGTCCCGGACTTCGGAGTCGATACGTGCTTGTACAAGTGCGTTTGCGGCCATGACTATCTCCCACATTCGATGAGAATGTAATGCATTTGCATGACGATATCCAGACCAGAGTGTCGATATTCCGCTCGAAGCGCTTTTAAGCTCTTGATGCAAATCGGACCAGCGACCATGCTTTCGCTCCGCTAAGTGATTGAACGCCTTGTGTCATGGCGCGCGAAGGAATCAAATCGATGAGTTTCGGAAAGCAGCCAGTCTGCAAAAGCCTGTATTGGAGCGTCACTCAACCGGATGGGCTCCGGGAGGATCAGGCTGAACGTCTTGGAAATGGCTTGGCTTTCGGGCCAAGGAGCGATTAGACGCCCTTCCGCCAACTCCGTCTCGACATATAGCCGCGGCACCAGCGCAACGCCAAGTCCCGCCAGTGCGGCCTCGATCAGCATAATATGGAGGTCGTAGTATGGACCGATCGCAGGATTGGTGAGCGTGATCCCTGTCTCCTGCGCATAACGTTGCCACGCATCCGAGTTCTGGCGACGATGCAGACGTGGCAGATGGTCGAGCGACACCACGTCTGCGCCTTTGTCGAGAAGCGCCGGATGACAGACAGGCATCAGCGTCTCGTGCAACAACCGGTGCGTCCTCATTCCGGTCCATGCGGGATGCTCGTAATGGATGGCGGCGTCGAAACCGCTTCCGGCGAGCACGAATGGTTCCATTCGTTCGGCAAGATGCACGATGATGTTAGGGTGGCGCTCCTGAAATCGTCCAAGGCGGGGAATGAGCCATCGCGTGGCGAAAGTCGGGATCGTCGCGATATCGATGCTGGCGCCATCGCTGGGCTGCCCCATCAGATACTGGCTGTCACGCTCCAGCCGATCAAGAGACTCGCGAATCTGGGCGGCATACCGCTCCCCGCTTGGCAGAAGCCTGACGCGATTGCCGACGCGCTCGAACAGCGTCAAGCCGAGGAAAGCCTCCAGCCGACCGATCTGGCGGCTGATTGCTCCTTCGGTCAGTGCTAACTCGTCCGCTGCGCGTGCGAAGCTGCCATGACGCGCCGACGCCTCGAACGCCATGAGAGCGGAATTGCTGGGAATTTTACGGCGCATCCGTGGTCTCCGCAGGTCTGATCGATCCCAGCTTGATATTAGATCATTGAAGGATGACCCAATATCGATATCCATCGGATCATTCGCCTCCTATCATGACAAAATATCAATGACAAACGAAGCCGGAAGCGCTGTGCGGCCGGCAGGAAGCGATAAGATGATCTATACAGTTGAATGCAGCTTTGCTGACCCGCACAGCGAGGCGGAGTGGAACGCGTTTTACAGCCTGGACAAGCTGCCGGCCCTGATTTCCGTGAGCGGCTTTCACACCTCACAGCGTTTCAAGGCGTTGAGAGGCGGCTGTCCCGTCTACCTCGCTCTCCATTCGATCGACGGCCTCGATATTCTGACCGGCGAAGAATATAGCCAGAAGGGCGGCGGCAACTTCGCCCGCTGGCAGCAACACATCACGGATTGGCACCGAAACCTGTACGAGGGCGTCGAGCGCGCCCCGGCCGTCGGCGAAACCGAATATCTGGTGCTGAGCACAACAGGGCCTCAGCCGCTGCGCGAATTGGGCCTGACGCCATTTGCGATGCGCGCGGTCGCCATGGAGAAGTTCCCGGAACATCGCTGGCTCGCGACAGCATGTCGCGACGTGATCGGAGATATCGGACATCTGCCGGACGATGTTCACGTCTATGCGCCGATGACGCCGCAATTGACGAACGGCGATGACGTCGCCTCCGCCAGCGCGCGGTGAACGTCGATGCCCAATGTCACCCTCTACATCTCGCAAGACAGGATACCGACGGAGGAGACGCTCGTGGCGCTCACGGAGCGATGCACAGCGCTCTGCACCGACATCCTTCGGGCGGCCTTGGAGAATGTGCATGTCATTTTTGTCACCGTTCGGCATGGCCGGGGGCATCCGGCCTTTGCCGAGATCCAGTATCGCCTCGAACCTTTCCGGACAGCGGCCGTGATGGACCGGTTCATGATGGAATTGGACGACGTCATTCAGAGCAGCACCGATCTGACCGCGCGCATTCGCTGCTTCGGCTACGAAGCGTCGAGCATCCACGCACGCAACTGAACTCACGCCAGAGAAGAACATGACGATGACCGATTTTCCCACCCAGACGGTTGGCGACCTGACCCTCACAGCCATCAGTGACGGCTATCTCCACGCCAGTTTCGGCCTACTCTCGAATATCGATGCCGACGATGCCTCTCAAATGCAGGAGAATGCGGGGATACGGGATCACACCGCTATCCACATCAACTGCTATCTGGTGCGCGGAGGGGATCGCACGGTCCTGATCGATGCCGGCGCGGGCGGTTTCAAACAATGGGGCGGTCGGCTGAAGGACAACCTCGCCCAGGCGGGCATCCAGCCTGCTGCTATCGACGCCATCCTGTTGACGCACGCCCATCCAGACCATGTGGGTGGACTGCTCAACCCCACAGGCGAAGCCGCATTCCCAAACGCCGAGCTCATCGCCCATCGGCAGGAAGTTGCGTTCTGGCAGCATGACGGCAATCTGAGCCGCGCGCCCGAGCGTGCCCATGGCAACTTCATCTTCGCCCGTCGGGCGTTTGCCGCTTATCGTGGCAGGTTGCGCATGTTCGAGACCGGCGACGTGCTTCCCGGCATGACGGCAGTTCCGCTCCCTGGTCATACGGCAGGACATACCGGCTACCGCCTTGGGTCCGGTGGCCAGAACCTGTTGGTCTGGGGCGACATAGTCCATTTCCCCCAGATCCAGATCTCACGGCCGGATGTGTCGATCGCGTTCGATCAGGATACACATCTCGCCGCAGAGACGCGATCGAGATTGCTGGATATGGTCAGTTCGGAACGGCTTCTGATCGCCGGGATGCATCTTGGTGAGCTCGGTTTCGCGCGCATCGAGCGAACGGGGGGAAATTACCACGTCGCCTATGAGGAACGAGCACAGCATTCTCCACATGCGTGACAGAAGGCGTTCACGCTCGTTGGGTATTTAGGAACGTGAGACCAACTTCCTGCCCAAGTCCTCCAGATCGCCCAGAAAGCAGCACGACGATCCCTGATTTGATTCATACACGAAGTCCTTCAGCGCTCTGCTTAGGCATTCGCCGTTATGACGACCTACGCCAATCGAGTGGTGTCACCAACGCCACCCTGTCGGACCGGCTGAAACTGCTGGAGGAAAACGGGCTCGTCGAGCGACGGCAGTATAAGACACGGCCCGATCGGTTCGAATATCAGCCGACCGGAAGAGGTCGCGACCTCGGCCTCCTCACGCAGGCAATGGTGCAGATCGACGTCCGGTGGAACCTGTCCAACCTCGAAGGACCGCCCCTCGACTTCATCGACAGGCGAACGGGCCAATGCGTCAAATTGATTACCGTCAATCGGGAAACGAGCGAGCCAGTCGAGAGGGATCAGCTCGGCGTGCGATCCGGCCGCAGCGCCGACGCATTAATGACCTGGCGGCTCTCACGGGGATGCGAAAGCGCAGAGACCTCTGCAGTCCGTTCCGGCCAAAGTTAGGGCGCGGACTATCCCGCAGTCCGGGACGACCATTCCTCCGCCAGAAGCCCGTAAATCAGCGAATCCCGAACGCCGATATGCGTCTGCCATTCGGCCCGCAGGCGCCCCTCCAGCGTGAAGCCGAGCCTCGTCAACAGCGCGATCGACGGCTGGTTGTCCGGATCGGTATCGGCGAAAATGCGCCGTTGTCCCTCGGCGAATAATTGGTCGATCAGCATGGCAACAGCTTCGTGCGCATACCCATGCCCCTGTGCTTCGCGCGCAAGCAGATAGCCAATCTCGGACACGCCTTCGCGTTTCTTTCCTGCCGCCACAAAGCCAACGGCAAGCTCTTCATCTGCCCGTACAATCGCCCATGAGCGCCAGTTCGATTGATCGTCGTTGGCGAAATACTCCCTCAGATCCTTGACACGCTCAAAGGGTGCGCGAGACCACCACCGCATCATCTCTGGATCGGCCATCGTCAAAAACAAGGCGTCAGCGTCGGACGGACGGCGTGGGCGCAGTGTCAGGCGATGCGGCTTTGACGTGTCGCCGATCAAAGTCAGTGCTGCTTCTGGGAATACCATTCTTAATTCCTTTCCGAATGTGTATGCGGTGCAAGACGGCTAGACTCGATCAGGCTTGGCAGCTCACGCTCGAACAGGGTCGCAAGCGTCCGGATTCGAGATGGGATCGGTCGGGTCGCCGAATAAAGAATATGAAGGTCAAAGCCGGTCAACTCGAAGTCCGGCAGAATGCGCCTGAGGCGCTCGGCGGCGAGGTCATCGGAGCAAACGGGTCCCTGGAAGACACCAATTGCCCCGCCGTCGAGCAGTATAGCGTACAAAGGCCGCCAGTTGCTGATGGTCATGACGATGTCGACCGGCACCGACGTCAGTCGGGCATCGTCGGCAAAGGCGGTGCGTTGCCCCAATAATGTGCTCCTGAATTGCAATAAATGTCGGTCGCGATGACGACTTCTGTTCAGCGAAAGTGAGCGCATATGTGATCAGCGAAGGCGCGCACCCTTGGCACCATGTCCGCTCGATTTGGGAACGTTAGATTGAGCCGCGTCGGACGGAGTCCGGCGTGCGGGAGGAGCGGTTCGGCGTTGCCGCTCATAACGGCATCCTGGCACAAGCCCTGCGGCAATAGAGCGACACCAAAGCCATTCAACATCAGATCGCGGGCCAAGGCATGGCTATCGACCTCGATCGCACCGGCAGGCAGGGAAACACCACCAAGCACATGCTTTTCCAGATATCCGCGCAAGACTGGTTGCGGGGAGATGAAATCCTCCACCTCGCTGATATTTTCCGGCCGCCCCTTTCGCTCCAGCCACGATGTGCTCGCATAGAAGGCCCATTCGATGTCGAGCAACCGTCGTTCGATTGCAGTCTGGGCAGGGTTCGCGCCGACTCTGACCGCAATGTCGATGTTGTCCTCGACAAGATCCATAACGGC
>NZ_JBQYSN010000090.1:0-20738 GCF_052686535.1 Agrobacterium sp. DKPNP3
TGCGCAGTTCAAGCTGGCGGACGGCGGCTATCAGGCGAAAGCCCAGCCCGCTCCGGTTCGCACTACCGGCAACGAGAGGTCCGTTGCCTCTCCGGCCCGCGCTCTTGGCCGCAAGCTTGCCTCTGCCTTCTCCGGCAATGCCGCCATCGACACGAAGGGCGACTGGCAGGAGTTTTGAGGGCTGCAAAAAGTCGACTGGCGGGGAATCGTCCCCGCCAGTTCATATATTTTGCCTACGCGGAAAGTCTGGGTGCGCCTGCGCGCGTGGAAGGCACCGGCGGGAAGCCATGCAGGGTAGCGGCTTAGCGCCCGCCGGATTCTTTCTTGGCTTGATCGTGATGCCACTTGATGGCGAAGTACATGCCCGTACCCAGCACGATAATCTTCAGCGGAAAGAAGACGATCGGAAACAAATCCACCCAATCCCAGTCCATCATTTGATTATTCCAGTCCGTTATTCGAGATATTTTCCTACAGGCAGGGCTATCGCAAGCCGGCCGCCGCAACAATAGCTTTCCATTGCCCCTCGGCCGGGCTTTTTGACGCAGCCAGAGGCGTCCTGTTCGGCAGGACGATCGGGAATGGTGTTGCCGGCGAAATCATCGTGTTGTTTTCAGAATGTCCACCGGCCACAGACGGCGGCAACGGCGGCTAGGGCCGCGCCGTTCGTATTTGAGGCGGCCGACTTTGCACGCATTCATTAAAATATATTTCGCTTCCCATAATGTTATATTTGTTGTTATCACGCTGGTACTTGGGAGAGTTGTTGATATTTTCGGATTTTAGCAATGAATAAATTTCTGATAACAGCTATACTTTCGATCTTTTTATTCCCGACGACATTGCTTGCTCAAGCGTTTTCTTGCGCCGATTTATCGGCGAAGATTGCGACCACGCCTGCGCCTCCGGCAATAGTGGGGAACTATAAGGCGGCTCTAAACGTCCTGGACAACATCCCCGAACGAGCAGATGTCGTTCTTGTAGGAGATTCACTCTTCGCCAACTGGGCTAGAACGGTAAAAGATGCTTTCCCAAATCAAACTGTGTTTGATTTTGCCGTGGGCGGAGACAGGACGCAGCAAATATTATGGCGATTCGAGCAAGCAAAGCTGCGAATGAACGAGCCCAAGGCAGTGGTTGTTTTGGCCGGAACCAATAATATCAGTGACGGCGGGACGACAGCGTGCGGGGTGTTCGAGGGTCTTAAGGCAATTATCAGGGAAGCGAGAATTGCCTGGGGCAATGCTCCCATATTCGTCGTGACTGTGCCACCACGTGGGGCTGACTTTCAGGACTACGATGTCACGCGACAACAATATAACGCGTTGATTGAAGACATCCCGAACCAGATGCAAAATGTCTTCCCCGTCGTCATCGATGAGCGGGAGGTGACATGCGGAAACGTCGGGAAGCCCAAACTCAGCCCCCTTACACTCTCTTGTTCACCCGAGGGCGCTTACAAGTGCCAATGGTACAGAGCCGATAATCTGCATTTCACCGATCCTGCATATGTTTTGATCAGGCGATATATCGGCGAAGCCAGCATTCGTTTTCTTAATCGGGACGTCTTTCTGCGATGAGCAAGAGTTACGGTATAGAGCATCTGCGCCTCATCGGATTTTTTGCTGTGGTCGTTATTCATGCCAATGCGCTCGGCCTTTTCGGGGACTGGCGGGTGACGGGATACGTTTCCGACCAGCTTTCCAGATTTGCCGTTCCAGGCTTTTTCATCATTTCCGGCTACCTTTGGAAGCGGGAGGAGATAGCAAAACCCCATGCGGCCTCGTGGAAACTCGTTAGCAAGATCGTCCCGATATTCGTGGCATGGATTGCAATTTATATGATTGCGGAATTCTCGGGCCTTTATCCTCGGGAATTTGGAGTGAAGATAGCGGCCTATCTTGCCGTTCCCTTCACTGGCGGCCCGGGTTTCCATTTGTGGTTTCTGTCTGCGCTTGTGCTCGGCTCCGCTCTATGCTGGATCGCCATCGACAGGTTTGGAGAGCAAACCGCTTTGATTTCCGCATGTTGCCTTTATGCAAGCGGGGTTCTCATCGGAACTTATGGCCACCTTTTTGGGCTCAGATTTCCGTTGTTCACATATCGTAACGGGATAATCGAGGCTCCTCTGCTCCTGATGATCGGCTACCTGTTGCAAGGATCGCGCTTCTTGCATGCAAACAGGCTGTTTTTCGCGACGATGGCGCTCGGCGGAATCGTAGTCCAGCTATCGGAGGGAATTCTCTCAGGACGATTTCCTGCTACGGTAGAATATTCGTTCGGCACCGTTCCGTTTTCTGTCGGTTTGTTCGGTCTGTTTCTTTCAGTGAACATATCGGACAGGGGGTGGGGAAAAGCGGTTCTCGGCGCCTATCTCATTCATCTTTTTGTTTTAAAAGTTCTGGCAGCCCATCTCGTTTCCACCGGGCCTCTCCCTGCCTTCACCGTCACGATTGCCGCCGCGTTGATGTCACTGGTAATTGCTCGCTTGCTGCTTCAATCACCCGCGCGGAAGCTGGTTTCGGCCTGAGAGCACGCACGACGCTCGAAACGCGGGCGGCAACAGCCTGACACCTATGCCAACTACCCGGTGCCGCCTGAGGGCGGATAGGCGGCCGGCCCGGCTCATTTGCGTCATGTGGGCGCAGGTCACTCGACGACGGCGAAAGACATTGGCTCAATGGCAGAAGGCTTTTCGTCACAATGAAGGGCAGGCAGAAAAACCGAAGATATGGCGCACCCGACAGGATTCGAACCTGTGACCTTTGGAATCGGAATCCAACACTCTATCCAGCTGAGCTACGGGTGCAGCGGTCACGCTTGAATCGCGTGCAGCGGTTGGTTCATACCCTAGCTTGGTGTCGGCATCAATGTCTAAAAATCGAAGATTTACGAATGCTGATCGGATTTTCGGTGCGGCCAGTCGAGGACGTGGTTCTTGGGCATCTGGCGTGCGGACCGCCGGGTGCCAAGATGGGTCATTTGACGTATTGTCTTTTCGACAGAGCTTCTCATTCTCCTATAAGTAGTATCTTATGGGGGAAATTTGCGGGTTCGGCTCTTTCCTGCGGTCGGGTGATTGCAATCACGGAAATGCCTTTGAGCGCCGATCCAGAGGCATTTTTTGCTCTTGTAAACTAGCTGATAAATAGTCATACTTTTCTTGTCGGCGAGCGCGTGAATTCCGCTTACGTTTTTCGGTAGCGGGCATTAACTGTCAAATTATTCTACAATATTAGTATCATCTACATTTATTAGGGATACAGTTTTGCGGCGTTGTCGGCTATAGTTCGGGCAATGCGAGAGGCGAATCAGGCGGGGGATCGGATGGCTTTGCGACTGGCACATAGCAACGGGCCGCAGATGGAAAAGGCCGAGCGCGGCAGCTCCGGCGACGCGGCGATGGCGGGAATCGACTACGGCTTGCTGACGACGGCGATCAGTTATCACTTGAGACACTCTCAACTTGCCGTGGCAAATGATTTTGCCGAAGTGCTGGCCGGGCACGGTTTGCGACCCGCCGATTTTTCCGTTCTGGTCATTGTCGGCGGTAATCCGGGCCTCAAGCAGAGCGATGTTGCTGAAGCTCTTGGCATCCAGCGAGCAAATTTCGTCGCGATCGTCGACAGCATGGAAGAGAAGGGCCTGCTTGTCCGCCGCAAGTCGGAAGAGGACAGGCGCGTTCATTTCCTCGACATGACCGAGGAAGGCAGCGACTTGCTCGACCGCCTTTCCGACCGCTGGCGCGACCGCGAAGAAAAGCTGATCGACCGGATCGGCGGCAAAAAAGCACGCGATCAACTCCTGTCCCTACTGGGGCGTCTGCGCGACTGACCGTCGCAGCTCAATCATCGCTTCCGAGCCTTCTCTTCACGGCAGCCTGATCGGCTGCGGTTCGAATTGCGTTGCAATTTTCCTGCGAAACCGCCAAGACGCATGCGCATCTCGACTTCTCAAGGGAGATCGGGGTGCTGACTGATCGACGGGAAAGGTCCGGGACGGAGCGCCATGCTAAATATCGATACGAGTCATCCGCTTTACCGGCCGCTGTGGGTCCGGTTGCTCATCGTTGGCTTCTGCGCCGCATGGGCAATCATCGAATTCGTCAATCGCGAGTTTTTCTGGGGGACCATCGTTGCCGGCATCGGCGCCTACGCCGCTTACGAACTGTTGGTGAAATTCAAGCCGGCAAATGCCAGCGCGAAAAGCGCCGACGTTGCCGACGTTCCCGCGGTCGACAGCACGCCAGCCGATAAAAACGACGCCGGTTGAGGCGTCCCTTTCCTTCGTCTAATACCTCTTGCTTCAGCACGGCCGATTTTACCTGAAATGCTCGCGCGTTCGTAACATGCGGATGGCCTGATCGATCAGCAGATTGGCCGCAGTCATGCGCTGCGTTGCATTGTGCCGGAACTGCGGTTTTACCCGGTCGGGGTGGTTAAGGCGGGCAAAGGCACGACGCTTTTCCGCAAGCGTGGCAGCCGTGTCGGTGTCCTGAATGGCGAGTTCCGCAGAGACGTCCGCCAGCGAGGTTTTTTCAAGATGCGCCGGCATGGCCTCAGGCTCCGGCTTCGGTGTTGGCCCCGGGGGCGGTGCGGGCTCCGCCAGGAAGGCGAAGTAGGCATCGAGATTCCCGTTTTTTTCCGGTGGCGCCTCGCTATGGGTATCGATGACAAAGCCGGAACTGAAGCCGGCGATACGATGGCCGGCAGGCGGTCGCTGATCCAGGCTTTCGTCCCGTTCTTCTTTCTCCTGCTTCAGCCGTTCAACGACCGACTGAAAGACGGATTGTCCGAAGAGCATGCGGCTTTCCTGTGCCGGTTGGATGATGCGGCTTTTTTAGCGCATGAAAATGGTGCCGGGCTTGCAGCCATCAAAGGCCCGTCAGCTTCCGGCTTTCATCCAGCACCAGATCGTAAAGCAGACGGGCGCTGGGCGGCAGGACCCTGCCTTTGGTGGTGATGATGCTATAGGGCTTCACCACAAGTTCGAAATCCGTCGGCAGGATGCGGGTTCGGCCGATATCGGCCTGCTGGCCGGCCACGAACTCCGCCATGTCCTGCGCAATGGGCGCGATGGCATCCGTGTTGCAGACCAAAGCGAGCGTCAGTACGACGGAGGGCGTGTTGATGACGTTGCGCGGCATGGCGACGCCATGGGTCAGGAACACATCCTCCATGGTTCTGCGCAACAGCGCGCCCGGCGGTTGGAACACCCAGTCATAGGCGGAGAGGTCCTGCAGGGTCACGGGCTCGCCGCGCAACAGCAGCGGATGGTCCTGGCGCACCACCAGACAGGCCCGCTCGATGCCGATTTCGTGGATGGAGAAAAGGCTCGGATCGAAATCATCAGGGATACGGCCGATGATAAAATCGTGCCGGGCCGCCAGTAATTCGCGAGCCAGCACGTTGCTGCTTTCCACCTGCACGTTGATTTCAATGCCGGGATAGGTATCCATGGCGCGCCTTATGGCGGGAACCACAAGGCTGATCGCCGGTGCGGTGACAGCGCCGATGAAGACGGAGCCGCCGCTTCCCGATTTCATCTGGTTGAGTTCGCGGCTCGCTTCGCGCAGTTCCAGAAGGATGGTGCGAGCCCGACGCGCCAGCGCCTCGCCGAATTTCGTCAGCACCACGCCGCGCGAGGCTCTCTGACAAAGGGGTGATTTGACGATCGCTTCCATTTCCGCGAGCATGCGCGAGGCGGCGGGCTGGGTCATGTTCATGGCGGCGGCAGCCGCGCTGACCTGGCCGTGCTCCTCTATCATGACCAGCATGCGCAGGTGGCTCATCTTCAATCCAGCCCGCAGAAGAGGGTTGTCTTCGAAGACAAAAAGGGCGTCCGTCGTTTGCGCCTGCTCATACACTCTTTGGTTGCTCATTCGCAGTTTATACCCCTCATCGGTTTTTGTATCGATTTAATATAGCAAAATTGATATATGGAAACCGATATATTCTATTTGACAGTTATATGGATTCAGAACAATTTGCGGAATGCCGGGGAGGAGCGGCAGCTGTTCTGTTTCGCATGTGCGAAAAGGAACGAGCGCAATGCGGCTTCTTCCTCTGACGGCATGAATTTCATGGTGCACCGCAGCAGCGGGCGCCATAGAAGGGCTCAAGGGAGAGAGTTTATGAAGTCCATTATTTCGCTGATGGCAGCTTGTGCCATCGGTGCTGCTTCTTTCGCAGCGCCGGTTTTCGCACAGGACAAGGGTTCTGTCGGTATCGCAATGCCGACGAAATCGTCCGCACGCTGGATCGACGACGGCAACAACATCGTAAAGCAGCTTCAGGAAGCCGGTTACACCACCGACCTGCAGTATGCTGACGACGATATTCCGAACCAGCTTTCCCAGATCGAGAACATGGTCACCAAGGGCGTCAAGGTCCTCGTGATCGCATCGATCGATGGCACCACGCTGTCGGACGTTCTGAAGCAGGCTGGACAGCAGGGCATCAAGGTCATCGCTTATGACCGCCTGATCCGCAACAGCGGCGACGTCAGCTACTACGCCACCTTCGACAACTTCCAGGTTGGCGTTCTGCAGGCGACTTCGATCGTCGACAAGCTTGGTCTGAAGGACGGCAAGGGTCCGTTCAACATCGAACTCTTCGGCGGCTCCCCGGACGACAACAACGCCTTCTTCTTCTATGATGGCGCAATGTCGGTTCTCCAGCCTTACATCGACAGCGGCAAGCTGGTCGTGAAGTCCGGCCAGACCGGCATGGACAAGGTCGGCACGCTGCGCTGGGATCCGGCAACGGCCCAGGCCCGCATGGATAACCTTCTCTCGGCCTACTACACCGATGCCAAGGTTGACGCCGTTCTGTCGCCTTACGACGGTCTGTCCATCGGCATCATCTCCTCGCTCAAGGGCGTTGGTTATGGCACGAAGGAGCAGCCGCTGCCGGTCGTTTCCGGTCAGGACGCTGAAGTTCCTTCCGTGAAGTCGATCATTGCCGGCGAGCAGTACTCCACCATCTTCAAGGACACCCGCGAACTCGCCAAGGTGACCGTGAACATGGTCAACGCTGTCATGGAAGGCAAGGAACCGGAAGTGAACGACACCAAGACCTATGAAAATGGCGTCAAGGTCGTTCCGTCCTACCTCCTGAAGCCTGTTGCCGTGACCAAGGAGAACTACAAGCAGGTTCTCGTCGATGGCGGTTACTACAAGGAAGACCAGCTGAAATAAGCTGCAGACACATGCGGGGATGGCTTGGCGTCATCCCCGTTTTTCCATAAAAATAAAAACGCCTGAACTAATCGGGCGCTGGATTGCGATATGGCCAATACCATTCTCGAAATGCGGAACATCACCAAGACGTTTCCGGGCGTGAAAGCGCTTGAGAACGTTAACCTCAAGGTGAAAGAGGGTGAGATCCACGCACTCGTCGGTGAGAACGGCGCGGGAAAGTCGACCTTGATGAAGGTCCTTTCCGGTGTTTACCCCGCCGGCTCCTATGAGGGCGAAATCCATTACGAAGGCGCCGTCAGAAACTTTCGCGCCATCAACGACAGCGAAGATATTGGTATCATCATCATTCACCAGGAGCTGGCGCTCGTGCCGCTCCTGTCGATTGCGGAAAACATCTTCCTTGGCAACGAAGTCGCCTCGAACGGCGTCATCAGCTGGCAGCAGACCTTCAACCGTACCCGCGAACTCCTGAAGAAGGTGGGTCTGAAGGAATCGCCGGAGACGCTGATCACGGATATCGGCGTGGGCAAGCAGCAGCTGGTCGAAATCGCCAAGGCGCTGTCGAAGAGCGTGAAGCTGCTCATCCTCGATGAGCCTACGGCATCGCTCAACGAAAGCGATTCCGAGGCGCTGCTGAACCTGCTGATGGAATTCCGCAAGCAGGGCATGACGTCGATCATCATCACCCACAAGCTGAACGAAGTGCGCAAGGTGGCCGACCAGATCACCGTGCTGCGTGACGGCATGACCGTGAAGACGCTCGACTGTCACAAGGAAGAAATCAGTGAGGATGTGATCATCCGCAACATGGTGGGACGCGATCTCGAGGATCGTTATCCGCCGCGCGACGTGCCGATCGGCGAGACCATTCTCGAAGTGAAGAACTGGAATGCCTATCACCAGCAGCATCGTGACCGCCAGGTTCTGCACGACATCAACATTACCGTGCGCAAGGGCGAAGTCGTCGGTATCGCCGGCCTGATGGGCGCAGGACGCACCGAATTTGCGATGAGCGTGTTCGGCAAGTCCTACGGCCACAAGATCAGCGGCGACGTCTTGCTCCACGGCAAGCCGGTGGATGTGAGCACCGTGCGCAAGGCGATCGATGCAGGTCTCGCCTATGTGACGGAAGACCGCAAACATCTTGGTCTCGTGCTCAACGACAATATCCTGCACAACACCACGCTGGCCAATCTCGCCGGCGTCTCGAATGCCAGCGTCATCGACGATATCAAGGAAATGAAGGTGGCGAGCGATTTCCGCACGCGCCTGCGCATCCGGTCTTCGGGCATTTTCCAGGAAACAGTCAACCTCTCGGGCGGCAACCAGCAGAAGGTCGTGCTGTCCAAGTGGCTGTTCTCCAATCCTGACGTGCTGATCCTCGATGAACCGACCCGCGGTATCGATGTCGGCGCGAAATACGAAATCTACACCATCATCAACCAGCTCGCTGCCGAAGGTAAAGGCGTTCTGATGATCTCATCGGAAATGCCCGAACTGCTCGGCAATTGCGACCGCATCTACGTCATGAACGAAGGCCGCATCGTCGCTGAATTGCCGAAGGCAGAGGCGAGCCAGGAAAGCATCATGCGCGCTATCATGCGCTCAGGGGAGAAGAACTCATGAGTTCGGCAAACACCACAAACGAAGAAAGTAACGTCATCTCGGTCGGGTCGTATATTCGCTCCAACATCCGCGAATACGGCATGCTGATCGCGCTCGTCGCCATCATGGTTTTCTTCCAGTTCTACACCGGCGGTATCCTGTTCCGCCCTGTGAACCTGACCAACCTCATCCTGCAGAACTCCTTCATCGTCATCATGGCGCTGGGCATGCTGCTGGTCATCGTGGCGGGGCATATCGACCTTTCGGTCGGCTCCATCGTTGCCTTCGTCGGCGCGATCGCGGCCATATTGACAGTGCAATGGGGCATGAACCCATTTCTTGCGGCGCTGATTTGCCTCGTCATTGGCGGTATCATCGGTGCTGCCCAGGGTTACTGGATCGCCTATCACCGCATTCCGTCCTTCATCGTGACGCTGGCGGGCATGCTGGTGTTCCGCGGCCTCACGCTCTTCGTGCTCGGCGGCAAGAATATCGGCCCGTTCCCGACGGATTTCCAGATCATCAGCACCGGGTTCCTGCCCGATATCGGCGGCATTGAAGGTTTGAACACGACCTCGATGATCCTGACCGTCCTTATCCCCGTCGTGCTCTTCTATCTTGCCTGGCGCCGCCGCGTCGTGAATGTGAAGCACGGCATCGATGTCGAACCCTTTGGCTTCTTCGTCGTCCAGCATCTGGTCATCGCTGCTGCCATCCTCTTCCTCGGCTATCAGCTTTCCACCTATCGCGGTCTGCCCAACGTGCTGATCGTGATGCTGGTGCTGATCGCGCTCTACAGCTTCGTGACGCGCCGCACGACCATCGGCCGCCGCGTCTACGCCATGGGCGGCAACGAGAAGGCGACCAAGCTTTCCGGTATCAATACCGAACGCCTGAGCTTCCTGACTTTCGTCAACATGGGCGTGCTTGCCGGTCTCGCCGGCATGATCATCGCGACCCGCCTCAACTCGGCAACGCCGAAGGCCGGCGTGGGCTTCGAGCTTGACGTGATCGCGGCCTGCTTTATCGGCGGCGCTTCGGCATCCGGCGGCGTTGGCAAGATCACCGGTGCGGTCATCGGCGCCTTCATCATGGGCGTTATGAATAACGGCATGTCGATCGTCGGCCTCGGCATCGACTTCCAGCAGATGGTCAAGGGCCTCGTGCTGCTCGCCGCCGTGTTCTTCGACGTCTACAACAAGAACAAGGGCTGATCGGCTCACCCCTATCGCAGTCCTAAAAGTGGCCGGTTTCCGGCCACTTTCATAAGATGCAGGCGCATTGCGCCGCGTAGAAGAGATAAAGGCGCTTGGCGCCGGAGGAAGGAAATCCCGTGCTCATTTCACAGATCAAAGATGCCAGTGGAAACATCATCGTAGCGGTTCGCGAAGAAGGCGGAGAGGCACGCGCAGTCAAGGGCGCAGCGTCCGTTTATGCGCTTGCCATGGAAGCGGCCAATGGCGGCAAGAACCTCGCCGACGTCATTTCGGCGCACGGTCTGGGCGATGCCGTCGATCTTGAAAAGGCGTATGCCGAAGGTCGCTTCCTGCCGCCGATCACCCACCCCGATCCGGCGCATCTGCATCTGACCGGTACCGGCCTCACCCATCTCGGTTCGGCCGCAACCCGCGACAGCATGCACAAGAAGACCACGGAAGCGGCGGAAGAAAGCCTGACGGACTCCATGAAGATGTTCCGCATGGGTCTCGAAAACGGCAAGCCGAAGGCCGGTGAAAAGGGCGTGCAGCCTGAGTGGTTCTACAAGGGCAACGGCCATGTGGCGGCAGCACCGGGTGCGGCGCTCACCTCGCCATCCTTCGCGCTTGATGGCGGCGAAGAACCTGAGATGGCGGGTATCTACGTCATTTCCGACAAGGGTGAAGCGGTGCGTATCGGTTTTGCCGTGTCGAACGAGTTTTCCGATCACGTCACCGAGCGGATCAACTATCTTTACCTTGCCCATTCCAAGCTGCGTCCGGCGAGTTTCGGCCCCGAAATCCGCGTCGGCGCACCGCCGTCCGATATTCGTGGTACCTCGCGCATTCGTCGCGGCGACAAGGTCATCTTCGAAAAGCCGTTCGTTTCGGGTGAGGACAACATGTCCCACACCTTCGCGAACCTCGAATATCACCACTTCAAATACGGCCTGTTCCGTGCGCCTGGCGATGTGCATGTGCACATGTTCGGCACGGCAACGCTTTCCTTCGCCGAAGGTATCAAGCCGGAAGAGGGCGACGTGTTTGAGATTGAGGCCGCCGGTTTCGGCCTGCCGCTGAAGAACCCGCTGGCGGTCGATGCGGAAGAAGAGATCGTGGTCCGCCAGATCTGATCTAAGGGCAATCTTTGGGAATGATAGAGGGAGCAATTGCTTCCTCTCTTCGTCATACCGGCCTTGAGCCGGTATCCAGCCAGCCCGAGTTTTTGGGCTGAAAAGAGTCTTTTCTCCGCGCAGACGCGCGTTGGCTGGTTTCCGGCTCAAGGCCGGAATGACGCAGGTCATATTGTCTGCGTCGACTGATCACGAGCAAATGTCGCTATCGCGAGGCAAAATCCTGCAGATGCGAAACATCCGCCAGTGAAACGACGGCGCGGTTTTGCCAGTAATCGTCTTCCTTCAAATGGGTGATGCTGCCGGAGCGCGCCGGGAAGCTGACATAACCTGCGCTGTCGATCGGCATCTTGATCCATGCCGCGATGACGAAGGTCAGGGCAAAACCATGGGTCACGATGATCTGCGTGGGACAGGGCCGCGCGATGATCATGTCCACGGCCCGATAGACCCTTTCCGCGAATTCGCGTCGTGTCTCGCCATCGGCAATGCCGCCGCGATGGTCAAGGCGATTATGATGCGGTGCCGGGATTTGACGCTCATCAAGCCATTGCTGCGGCATGCCTTCGGCCTCGCCGTAACTCATTTCCCTGAGGTCGCGCATGGTCTCCATTGGCTGCCTGAAGCGTTCCGCGATGATTTCTGCGGTCTGCGCGGCACGAAGCAGGTCGGAGCTTAAGATTTCCACGGGTTCGCCGCCGACCAGCATCGCCAGCCTTTCCGCCGCCGCCTCCGCATCGTTCCTGCCATGTGGAGTCAGTCCGGTATCATACCAGCCTCCAACCCGGTTCTCGATGTGGTGGACCGACTGAGGGTGAGTTACGACATAGATATTCTTCACGGTATCCTGCTTCTTTGCGGCCAGTCCTGTTCAAAATCCCCAGAGCTTGCCTTCTCCCACTTCCACAGAGTTCCCGGAGGGATCGCGGATATAAACCGAATAGCTGTCATTCGGCCAACGGTGATAGTGCTCGATGGGAATTTTGAGCGTTTCGAAGTGTGCTTTCCAGCCGTCTACCTCCGTTTTGTCCCTTGCGTAAAAGCAGAAGTGGCCTGCACCGGCCGTGCCATGGCGGGGAATGGGGTTGTCGGGATCGGCCTTGCGCGACTTCTCTGGGTCGAAAACCAGCAGTACCTGCTGCCCGCATCTGAAAAAGACGAAGCTTCCGGGCACCTTGCCGATGATCTCCAGCCCAAAGACATCGCGGTAGAAAGCCTCGGCGGCTTCGAGATCATTCACATAGATCGCGGTTTCCATGATGGCTGTCGGCGGTCGCATGGTTCCTCCTATGGTTCAGACGCGGTGACGAATGGTGGGAAAGGGCCGGCCGCGTCAGGTCTTGTAGGTCAGCACGGTCAGATCGTGCTGGCCGACGCCCCCTTCGAGGATGCTCCAGCCGCAGTTGATGTAATACTCCTCAAGCCCTGCCTCGCAGCAGAGGTAGGCCGTGTCGTAACCGAGTTCGGCGGCCCTCTTTGTTGCGGTCTGCATCAGGGCGCGCGCCACGCCTGAGCGGCGGCGGCCTTCCTCCACCCAGAGCGCGGCGACCCAGGGAAGATATTGCGGGCGTTCCTCGAGATCGGAATGAATGAGAAAGGCGGAGCCGACATAGGCGTCTCCATCATGGGCGACAAAGCCGGTGGGGAGGGCGTAAGGATTGGTCATCTCTTTGAGGTGCTCGATGACATCGTCCACCTTGAGGCCGCTACCCTGCCACCAGGCCGTCCAGACCCTTTCTGCTATGATGGGTCCATGCGACAGGCAGTCGCGATAGTCGGAAATGCTGTACAACGCCGTCTCCCGGCCGGTTTGTCCCAAGAGGGTAAACCGGATCATGCTTTCAATTGAGAACGGCGATTAAAACGGGTGCAGCACCCTTTTGCAACCGTCAACTTGTGGCGGTTGGTCAGCGCTTTTCGGCCGTGACATGCAGCCAGTCTGTCGGCAGCTTGTCGTAACCGCTACCCTGTCGGGCTTCGATCTCTATGCCCGTCCAGTCATATAGCCCATAAAGCTCCTCCAGCCATGACCTCGACGGATAATTGTAATAGCGGCCGAACGTATCGCGCCCTTCAGCCCCCCGGCCTTGAAGCTCGCGTAAAAGATTCCGCCCGGTTTCAGCGCGGTGTGGATGCGGCCGATGATGCCCGGCAGGGCAGCGCGGGGCACATGCAGCAGGCAGGCATTGGCCCAGATGCCGTGATAGCGCCCGACCTCATCGAGATCTTCAAACAGCAACGTTCTGACAGGAATGCCGAGCCGGGTTTCCGCCGCTTTGGCGATGTCGGGCGTTCCATCGGTCGGGTGCACGTCGAAACCGGCTGCCAGCATGTATTCGCTGTCCTGCCCGCCGCCGCATCCTAGCTCGAGGATGCTGGCGCCCGTTTGCAACTGCGACAGGAATGTCTCCAGATGCTGGCGGTCTGCCACCTGTCCGCGTGTGGTATAGGCGGTTGCGTTGACCGTGTAGAAAACGATGGTATCGTCGTCCTTGGCAACCATGATATCAGCTTTGCGACTGGCTCTGGCTCTGCGATTGTTGCACGGTAACGGAGACGCTGAGCGTCTCACCGGCCGGGCCAATGCGCATGCCCGATATCGGCGCGCAATCGCGATAGCAAAGGCCGGACGCGATGCGGACATAACGGTCGTCGGGGCAGATATTGTTGGCGGCGTCGAAGCCGACCCATCCGAGGCCCTGTAGGTGCACCTCGGCCCAGGCGTGGGTGGCGGTCTGTTCCTCGACCTCGTCCATCATCAGATAACCGGACACATAGCGCGCTGGCAGGCCCATCTGACGGGCGGCGGAAATGAGAATATGGGCGTGGTCCTGGCAGACGCCCTTGCCGGCTTCCAGCGCCGCTTCGGCCGTGGTTTCGATATCGGTCGCGCCGGGCACATATTCCACCTTGCCGTGGATGGTCTCCATGAGATTGTGGAGGCGGGCAAGCTCGCTCTCGCCGGCGCTCACCTTCACCAGTTCGCGCACCAGTTTTCCGGGTTTGGTACGCGGCGTTTCCCGCAGGAAAAGCCATAGCGGCGCGCTGCCGACGTGGTGACCGAACACGCCTGCCTTATCCTGCGTGCTGACAGTGCCGGTCGCCACCACCTTCACCCGCTTTTGCGGCCCTTCGGTTTCCACCAGTGCGACGCGATTGCCGAAATGGTCGTCATAGGTCACTTCCACGGTCGCACCATCGACGGAGACATCCCAGTCCTCCACCGTCTGGCTTGGGCCGGTCTGCGGTGTCAGGCGCAGCCGCTGCAACGCGTAGGGCATCGGCTCGTCATAGACATAGTCCGTCGTATGGGTGATTTTCAGACGCATCAGCTGTCCCCGTCCACGCGCTTATTGATAGAAGCGGTAGCCTTCCGTTATTTCCTGTCCCAGTTGCCCGTTGCGGTGCACGAACCTTTCCAGGAACTCATGCAGCCCCTCGTCCATCACCCGGGCGATGGTGGTCGTGCGCAGGCTGTCGCGAATGCTCTCGGCCGTGTCGTGCGCCTTGTGCCTCTCGCTGTAGTCGTCGGCAATGTAATTGAGGTTGCTGGCGATCTTTTCGTAACAATAGGCGAGCGAACGCGGCATGCGGCCGTTGAGGATGAGAAAGTCGGCGATATTGGCCGGCTTGTATTCCGCATCATAGACCCAGCCATAGGAACGGTGGGCCGAGACCGAGCGCAGGATGGATTCCCATTGCGCATTGTCGAGCGACGAGCCCACATGCGCCACGGCCGGCAGCAGCACGTAATATTTGACGTCGAGGATGCGCGCCGTGTTGTCCGCCCGCTCGATGAAGGTGCCGATGCGGGAGAAGTTATAGAGATCGTTGCGCAGCATGGAGCCATGGAAGGCGCCGCGCACCAGACCGGCGCGATGTTTGATCACATCGATGGTCTGCGGCAGCTCTGCGTGGCTGAGCTTGCGGCCGAGGATGTTTTTCAGCTCGATCCAGAATTCGTTGGTGGCTTCCCACGTCTCGCGCGTCAGTGCCGTGCGCACCATGCGCGCGTTGTTGCGGCCCGCTTCGATGCAGGACATGACGCTCGACGGGTTGGCCTTGTCCCGCAAGAGGTAATCGATCGCATTGGCCGTCGTCACCTTCTCATGTGTTTCGAGAAAAGCTTCGTGAACGCCCGCGCTCTGCAACACGCCGTCCCAGTCCTCGTCGCCGCTGCCCGAGCGCGTCAGGGAAACGCGCAGGCCCGCATCGATCAGCCGGGCGATGTTTTCAGCGCGCTCGATATACCGGAACATCCAGTAGAGCCCGTTTGCCGTTCTGCCCAGCATGGCTTAGTCCTCCAGTACCCACGTATCCTTGGTGCCGCCGCCCTGGCTGGAATTGACCACCAGCGAACCCTTCTTGAGGGCAACGCGGGTCAGGCCGCCGGGGATGATCTGCACCTTGTCCGAAACAAGCACGTAGGGGCGCAGGTCGACATGGCGCGGCGCAATGCCGTTTTTCACCATGATCGGCACGGTGGAGAGCGACAGCGTCGGCTGCGCAATGTAATTCGAAGGGCGCGCCCGCAGCTTGTCGGCAAACAGTGCGCGCTCGCGTTTGGTCGCGGTCGGGCCGACCAGCATGCCGTAACCGCCTGAACCGTGGACCTCCTTGACGACGAGTTCGGCGAGGTTGTCGAGAACGTATTTCAGGCTGTCGGGCTCGGAACAGCGCCAGGTCGGCACGTTTTCCAAGAGCGGCTTGCGGCCGGTATAAAATTCGACGATCTCGGGCATGTAGGAATAGATCGCCTTGTCGTCGGAAATGCCGGTGCCGGGGGCATTGGCGATGGTGATGTTGCCGGCGCGATAGACATCCATGATGCCGGGAACGCCAAGCGCCGAATCCGGCCGGAACGTCAACGGGTCGAGGAAGTCGTCGTCGACGCGGCGGTAGAGAACGTCGATCGCCTCATAACCGCGTGTCGTTCGCATCTTGACCTTGCCGTCCATGACACGCAGGTCGGAACCTTCCACCAGCTCCACACCCATCATGTCGGCGAGGAACGAGTGCTCGTAATAGGCGGAATTGTAGATGCCGGGGGTCAGTACCGCGACGCGTGGTCTGCCGGTGCAGCCGGGCGGGGCCAGTGAAGCAAGCGACTGGCGCAGCAGATAGGGATAATCCTCCACCCGCCGCACGCGGTTTTCGTGGAAGAGCTCCGGGAACATCTGCATCATCGTTTCGCGGTTTTCCAGCATGTAGCTGACACCTGACGGCGTGCGGGCATTGTCTTCCAGAACATAAAACTGGTCTTCGCCGGTGCGGACGATATCGGTGCCAACGATATGGGTGTAAACGCCTCCGGGCGGCGTGAAACCGATCATTTCCGGCAGGAAGGCTTCGTTCTTCTCGATGATCTCCCGGGGAATGCGACCGGCGCGGATGATTTCCTGCTTGTGGTAGATATCATCGAGGAAAGCATTGAGGGCGAGAACCCGCTGTTCGATGCCCTGGGCCAGTTTGCGCCACTCACGGCCGGAGATGATGCGTGGAATAATATCGAAGGGTATCAGTTTTTCTGAACTGTCGGCGTGGCCATAGACCGCGAAAGTAATACCGGTTTTTCGGAAGATGTTTTCAGCGTCTTTTGACTTCTGGATCAGGTGCGCCCTGTCCTGCCGGCTGTACCATTCGTTGTAGTTTTCATATGGGCTTCGCGGCGTGTCGTCCGCATTTATCATTTCGTCAAATGCCAACTTCGATGTCCCCTTTTTTGCCATATGAATACAACGGGAAATGCAATGCAAGAACTATGCGGGGCTGCCCTAGAAGATTTTTCGTCACTCTAGAGTTTTAAAAAAGAAGCGTTTTTTTAGCTTCAGCCTATAAATGCGGCATAGACAAATTCGTTGCGTGAAAGGAAGCGGCGATCGCGGTGACAAAGCTGTGTGTGCCGTGTGCGAATGCATAAAATTTGGTCGGTCGCTTTTGTCTGATTGATCTCGACGGTCGCATCAGAAAATCTGAAAGATGCGATGACGAAAACACCTTTGACCTTTTGCCGCGTTGCTTATACCGCCATGATGAACCACGGCTCGATCATTCGCCGGCCTGCATAATCGAAAATTCTTGTACGCCGCCTGTCCCGCACCACTTCCGGTTATGGCCACGACGCGGCTGAGGGGGAGTTACCATGTCGCTCGACCGTCTGGCCCCGGCCATCTTCGTCTTTCTCTGGTCGACCGGTTGGGTCACCGCGAAATATGCCGTCTATTATACCGGGCCACTGACCTTCCTCTGTCTGCGGTATCTGCTTGCCGGGCTGCTGCTGTGGTTCATCTGCTGGGTCTCTTCCATTCCATGGCCGCGGACATTGACGGAGGTCTTTCGGGCAATCCTGTCCGGTGTCTTCCTGCACGGCCTTTACCTTGGAATGATCTGGTGGGCGATTGGCCAGGGTGTTCCGGCGGCGATCGGCGGGATCATTGCCGGGCTGCAGCCGTTGATGACGGCAGTCGCCGCCCGCTTCATGATCGCCGAAAAAATCTCGCCGCTGCAACGCGCGGGCCTGGTCATCGGCTTTGCCGGCATTACCATAGCGGTCCTGCCAAAGGTCATGGCGGGTGGTTCGACGGGCCTGTCTGTGCCGCTCTACGCCGTGGCGGTCAATGTGCTGGGCATGACTTCGGTCACATTCGCAACGCTCTATCAGAAGAAATATGTCCAGGGCGGAAACATCATGGCGATTGCTACGCTGCAATATGTCGGGGCGCTGCTGGTAACGGTGCCGTTTGCCCTGCTTCTGGAGGATGGCCACATAGACTGGAGCTTTGGTCTTGCCGCGACGCTTGCCTGGTCGGTGGGTGCCATATCCATCGGTGCGGTTGCGCTGCTTCTTTATTTAATACGGCGTGGGCAGGTCTCGCGCGCCGCCTCGCTGATCTATCTCGTACCACCGCTTGCGGCGGTGGAAGCAGCCCTTCTTTTCGGAGAAACCCTGACACCGGCCATGATCGCCGGCACGGTCCTTGCGGTCACCGGGGTCTACCTGACCAACCGCAAACCGTCGGGGACGGTTGCAGCGCGTTGATTCCCACAACCTCATATTAGAGGTTTGTTAACCATAAAATTATACCTCTCGTTAATCACATGATTTGCCGGGGGTTACATGTCTATTTCACGTCGTGGTGTTCTGTTCGGATTACCGCTGTTTCTGGCTGGTTGCGCGCATACCGGGATGGGTGAGCAAAGGCTTAATTATGCGGCGAAGCCGGAAGAGAAATTTCCGCTGCCCGCCATGCACCTCGACAAGGTCAAGCCGGAGCTGCGCCGTCAGGAAGTGGCCTACGAGACGCACCACCCGGCTGGCACCGTCGTGGTCGACACACCGGCGCGTCGGCTTTACTATGTTCTGGGTGACGGGCGCGCCATGCGCTACGGCGTCGGCGTTGGCCGACAGGGTCTCGCGCTCAAGGGTGATGCCTATATCGGCCGCAAGGCGGAATGGCCGTCCTGGACGCCGACTGCCAACATGATGCGCCGCGATCCACGCAATCTCAAATTCGCAGCCGGCATGCCCGGTGGCCCGAACAATCCGCTCGGGGCACGTGCGCTTTATCTTTATCGCGGCGGCAACGACACCATGTTCCGCCTGCATGGCACCAACCAGCCGCAGTCCATCGGCCATGCCATGTCGAGCGGCTGCATCCGCATGCTGAACCATGATATCATCGACCTCTATAGCCGCGTGCCCGTGGGCTCGAAGGTGGTTGTGCTGCAGGCCTGATCAGGGGCGGATTTTCCGCCCTCGCGATCAGAAAAAATGTCTGAAGCTCTGAGTTGATTTTTCGGACTGCAAGTAAGTTTTCTATGGTCAAATCAACTATTTGTAGAAAATCGGGGTTTGCGTATTTTAGGTGGTTCTGCAATATCGGAAACGTGATTTCCGCTATGCCAGAGGTGTATCCATAAACGTGCCATCGCGTCGTCGACGGCGCTTCACCACTTCAACGGGGACACATTAAAATGGCAATGTTCGACTCTCTCTCGCGTTATCGCCCGCAGGCGCTCGGCGCGCTGCGCATCATGACAGCGCTGCTTTTCATTTCGCACGGAACGCAGAAGCTGTTCGGTTTTCCGGCATCGCAGATGGAGGGCTCTCTGCCGACCATGCTGCTGGTGGCGGCGCTTCTGGAATTCGTCGGCGGTATTCTGGTGCTGATCGGCCTCTTCACGCGTCCGGTCGCCTTCATCCTGTCCGGCCAGATGGCGGTCGCCTATTTCATCGCACATGGGCCGAAGAGCTTCTTCCCAGCGCTCAACGGCGGCGATGCGGCTATCCTGTTCTGCTTCATCTTCCTTTATCTTTTTGCGGCCGGTCCGGGCGCTTTCTCCGTGGATGAACGCCGGGCCTGATCGCCGGCTGTCATCACCGATCTTTATTGAGGCCCCGCATGGCTGGAACCATGCGGGGCCTCGTGTTTTGAAGTGGCAAAAACTTCGGTCGCCGCCGAAGCATTGATGCTTGTTTTCGGGTTAGGAACGGTTCCTCCTAAATGCAGTTGGAAGATTGATCCGTGAACCCACAGAACACCATCGCCCGTGAATTGCTGTTTCTCGCCCTGCTGTCCACGCTGTGGGCCGCTTCCTACACCTTCATCAAGATCGGGGTGGAGACCATCCCGCCCATCACCTTCATCGCATCGCGCACGCTGATTGCTGGTCTGCTGCTTCTCGCGGTCATCTGGCTGCGCGGGCTGCGCTTGCCCACGGATGTTGCGACGTGGCGGCTGTTCTTCATCCAGGCCTGTATCAACAGCGTGCTGCCCTTCACGCTGATCGCCTGGGCGGAACAGAGCATCGATGCCGGGCTTGCCGTCATTCTCAATGCCACGACGCCGATCTTCACCTTCCTTCTCACCGCGCTGGTCATCCGGCATGAGGCGGTGAGCGGGCGCAAGCTGTTCGGCACCATTGCCGGCATGACCGGCGTGTGCCTCATCATCGGCATGGAAGCGCTAGATGGAGCGGGCGACGCGCTATGGAGCCAGTTCGCCGTGCTGACCGCAGCGTTTTCCTATGCCTGCGCGGCCATTTTCAGTAAAAATTTCAAAGGGCTCGATCCGATCATGCCGGCAGCCGGCTCGCTGATCTGCGGTGCGGTTCTGCTGTTTCCCGTCAGCCTGATCGTTGACCGACCCTGGACCTTGTCGCCTTCGGCGGAATCATTGACGGCACTTGTGTGCCTCAGCGTCTTTTCCACCGCGCTCGCCTTCATGATCTATTTCCGGCTGATGCAGACGCTGGGCTCGGTGGGCACGACCTCGCAGGCTTATCTCAGGGTGCCGGTCGGTGTCGCCATCGGCATGGTGTTTCTGGGGGAAATGCCGACATCAGCCATGTGGGTGGGGCTGGTCTGCGTGATCGCAGGCGTGCTGGCCATGACCTTGCCGTCAAGACGTCGGCCGGTTGCCGAGGGCGGTTGAAGACAAAGAAAAACCCCGCAAAGCTTGGACTTGCGGGGTGAAATTTAAAAGCGCCTGGGTGCAGGACAACGGCATATAGACCGAGTGGGTGCCGCTTGTTTCTTCTCCCCGAGGGGGAGAAGTCCGCGGCAGCGGGATGAGGGGGCGAGGCTAGCAGTATATGGCGAGC